>CALKMY010000145.1 GCA_938091275.1 Candidatus Nanopelagicales bacterium
CGGTTGCCCAAACGGTGGGGTCTTTGCGTTGGGTTCTCATTGGCGCGAGTTACCTTGTCGTGCTCGCTTTGATCTTCATCCGGTGGATGGACTTCTGGCTGGGTAACTAGCCGCCGAGGCGTTGCTCTTCGGCCCATTGGCTGTGCTCGCGGGCGGCCCACCGAGCTGACACATGCCCGGTGCGCATCCCGGTGCGGGCGTCGGCATCCATAAGCGCCTTGTAGGTGTGGCCGACGACGACAACGACGATGGCGAGGGTCAACCAGTCGTGCACGAATGTGGCTCCGGTGCGAATGTCGTCGGGAAACCATGCATTGAAGAACATGATGGAGCCGGTGGCGAGCATGATGATGATCGAGCCCATGGAGAACGCCGCGTTGAGTTTTTGACCTGCATTGAATTTGCCCACCGGGATCCGGCCCGATCGGCGATCTCGCGAACGAAGCCACGTCCAATCCTGCGCGGTGAATCGATTCAATAACCCAGCGTCCTGCCGAAAGGCCCGGGAAGCCAGGGCGAGGATCAGGGGGATAGGGAGAAGGAAGCCGGCGATGACGTGGATGTTGCTGACTATGGGTCGGTTCCCCACCAGCACACTGATGTCGGGGAAATACAGCGCCGCCGCGGTGGCGATGAGGACGATCATGAGCACGGTGATGCTGCGGTGCACCCAGCGCTCCGCGCGGGAGAAACGCGCGATGCGTGTATCAGGCGATGGGCTCGTCGTCGCGTCCATTGGACGCTCCCACCCACGCGTCGATGTCGTAGCCGCGGACCTCCCAGTAACCGGGGACCACCTCATCGACTACCTCAATGCCCGACATCCACTTGAGCGACTTGTACCCGTACATCGGCGCCACGTACAAGCGAACGGGGCCGCCGTGCTCGCGGGTCACGGGCTCGCCGAACATCGACGTCGCCACGAGAACATCGTCGCGTAGTGCCTGCTCCATGGTGAGCGACTCGGTGTAAGCACCGTCGAAGGAGAAGAAGCGCAGCGCTGAACTGGTAGTGCTCGCGCCCGCGGCGGCAAGAACATCGCTGAGAAGAACCCCGGACCAGAGCACGTCGTCGACCCGCCATCCGGTCACGCACTGAAAGTCCTTGGTCATGCTCGTTTGGGGTAGGTCTGCGAGATCCGCCATGGTCAGCGACAGTGGCGTGGTGACGTTGCCGGTGACGTCGAGTCGGTAGTCCGCCCGGTCCATGGCCGGGTATCCGCCGGTGACCGTGTAAATCCGAAATCCCCCGGCTGCGGGCACGATGCTGCCGAGGCCGGGAACCGTTGCGCTCACCGTGCTGGTGATGGCCTCCTGGGCCTGACGTCCGACGAGGACACCTACGGCACCGAGCCCGATCATGCCGAGCACAATGCGCCGCCCCACCGGGCTACCGGAAGGGGATGCCGAATCGGGTCCAGCGCCGGCCTTCGGTGGATCTGCAAGGGAGGTGGTCGCCGTGGACGGAGGTGCTGCCAGGGCGTCGTCGCGGTTGCTCGGCAGCGTGGGCTCCATGGCGCCATTGGAACACGGTCGGCGGAAAGGAGCCAAAGGAAGCATGAGCCCCGGCCGCATGGGGGCACAAAAAAGTATAAAAAGGATTTTTTATGACATTAGGAAATGCGCAGATGTTCGTGGCAAAATCATGGAGTGAAAGGCCTTGTTGCTCTCGGAGCGACCCTGGTACTTGCGCTGACCGGCTGTTCTTCCGGCACGCAGAGCCTTTCCAGTTCTTCTTCTAGCAACGACTCTGCGGCGCCGGGGACATCGCCGGATGCTTCCGGTAGCGGGGATGGGCAAGAGTCATCGGCAGCGGGTGCGTGCTCCGAAGAGGATGGGTGTCTGTCGACGGGATTCACGGTTGCCAGTGACGGCTTTTCTTTCGCGAACTGGCGAGGCGAAGGAAATCTGGACGTCGATTCCATGATCACGCTGTTTGGCCGCAGCGATGTGTGCGCTGAGGGATCTGGACAAGAGTGCGAACTTCTTCCCGCAGCTCAGCAATGGTTGACGCAGGCAAATTCTTCTTTGAGCTCGGGTCGGTGCGAAGGTTTCGCGGTCCTGTCTCAATCGTTGTTCGACGGCGTCTATGCGCTCAGCGAGCTTGATGGAACGGCCCAAGTAACGGCGGATCTGCGACGCGAGAACACCGATGTCGTTCGGACCCTCGACACCATGTGGGCGACCCAGCTAATTCCAGAAATACAGCAGGCCGCAGCGTCAACGCGGTCACTGTCGCCTCGCTCGATCGCGCAGTTAGTGGCGGACGCGATTGCCGACGACGAGCGCGTAACGATCGGTATGTATGGCGAGGACGGAACCGGTCACACAGTCACCCCCGTCGAGGTAACGCAAAACGACAGCACCGTCACCATCTCCATCTACGACAACAACTACCCCGGCGCTCCGCAGAGCATCACGATCTCCGGTGATCGATGGACGTATGCACCTGTCGACGTTCTCGGCAACGAGCTCTCGCCTGCGACGAGTGGAGGGGCAGGGTCGCTCGATGTGGTGTCGAACACCGATCGGATCTTGCCTGCGCCGTCGGGCTTTTCGTCGGCTGACTCCGCCGCACGCGCGTCCGCTCAAATGCTCGTCACCTCTGGTGGCGGTGGGGAGTTGGATATTCAGATCGCCGTCGACGGCAAGGCCCGTCCCGTAGCTGACCTGATCGCAGGTTCTGTCGACGGAGTCATCGTGACTCCCGTTCGAGCATCGCTGACTTCGGTTGTCGGCTTCTCCATCATCTGGGAGCCCCTGGAGGTGGATGAGATCGCGGTCCAGGTGGTGACGTCCGGTGCTGCCGACGAGGCAATGGTCTCGGTCGATGTTCCGGGCTCTCCGCGGGTGCTGGTGAGTGGTCTGGCGGGTGAATCCATTCAAACCGCCGGCAATGTGTCCGTGAGCGGTGATGGAGAGATCGCGATCGAGTCGTCTGCGTCGCGTCCGACATTGATCAGTGTGGCGGACGGCTCGACGTTGACCGAAACCCAGGCGGATCCGTCGTCCACTGTGGTGATCTCCGACGATGACACGTCGGAGAGCCCTGTGATAGCGCGCTCCTCCGATGACGAGGGCGTGACTTCTTCGGACCCCGGTGAGGCAGAAGATGCTGCCGCGACATCGAATGAGCAAGGGAAGAGCGCTTCGAACGGGAACGAGAACAGCAACGCTGGCGGGAACGGGAACGGCGCCTCGAACGGGAACGGCGCTTCGAACGGGAACGAAAACAGCAACGCTGGCGGGAACGGGAACGGCGCCTCGAACGGGAACGGCGCCTCGAACGGGAACGAGAATAGCAACGCTGGCGGGAACGGGAACGGGAACGGCAACGGCGCTTCGAACGGGAACAGCAACGCTGGCGGGAACGGCAACGGTCAGGGACGATCTACCAGTTCCGGTGCATCCGGCGGCGAGAGCGTCGAGTCGAGCGATGGTGGTAGCGACCCCGCTGAAACTGCTGACGACAGCAGCGGTCAGGCAGGAAACTCAGGCAAGGTTCCCCCAGGGCAGCAGAAGAAGAATTCTTAGCCGACCGATGCGATGTCGGTGATCGGCTCGAACAGTCCCTGTTGTACGCCGGCCACGATGACCGGGTCACCTGAGGAGATGTCACCCACCGCGTACCACGCGTCAGAAATTCCCGCGTAGTCAGAGAGTTCTTCGCGAACAAGCGTGACCGCATCGAGTTGAGCCTGAGCGGAATCCTGGACGGAAGAATTCGATGTGACGTCGGGGAGGACCACGCCCACGCGCTTTGAGTCCTTACCGCACAGCTTGGTCACCTCTTGAGCGGCTTCTGATTCCGGACCCTCAAGGGCGAAGACGACTACCAATTCATCACCGGGTTGAACATCGGTTGGCACGATGACACCGGCGGCATCGCTGTCGGTGGCTGACAGGGCGATGGTGAAGTCGCTGCTGGGAAGCGGCTGTGTGGTTGCGCCGCCGTCATCACTGGCGCTCCCATCGTCGACGGCCGACGCCCGGATTGGTTCTTGTTGAACGTCGGGCTGATTCGTGACGATGACAGTGGCGCCAATTCCGATGCCGATCACAGCGACGCTGGCGGCCAGGGCAAGCATGGAGCGGTTCACCGGCGTTGTTTTCGACGGTGACGGCAGCGGCTCGCGGGCGATTGCCTCGCGGATGTTGAGGGTGACGTCCTCGGGCATCGACTCTCCAGCAGGCACCTCGTCGAGGAACTCGCGGTAGTCGGACAGCAACTCGCTGAGGCGGGGATCCACGGCGCCATCGCCGGAGAAGTCGTCATCGCGACTCATTGTTGGCACCCCCTCGCTGAACGTTAGGCAGCATATGGTGCAGCGCTTCTGCTAACTGAGTTCGTGCGCGAAACAAGCGCGACTTCACTGTTCCCTCCGGAATCTCCAGAATGTCGGCAGCTTCGGCGAGGCTGTATCCGTATAAGTCGACCAGGATGATTGCGGACCGTCGATCATCCGACAGGTCCGATAGCGCCTTGCTGATTTCGAGGTTCGCCTCTACCTGTCCGAAGGCACTCGTCGTGCTTCCTGATTGAACGGAGGCGGCGCCGAGTTCGGACTCGAGGTCGTCAATGGAGGATGTGGGTTGACGCTTGCGCTTGGCGATTCTGTCCAAAGCGGCATTGACGGTGATGCGGTGGAGCCAACTCGACACAGCGGCGTCGCCGCGGAAGGTTTCGGCTCGTCGGAAAGCCGAGATCATCGCTTCTTGAACGGCATCCGCCGCATCCTCGCGGTTTCGTGTCACCCGCAATGCGACGAACCACAACCGGTCTTTGTGCCGTAGAAACAACTCGTCGAACGCGTGCGGATCACCTTCGAGATGGAGGGCGAGGAGTTGCTTGTCGTCTACCTCAGGCCCGT
>CALKMY010000146.1 GCA_938091275.1 Candidatus Nanopelagicales bacterium
CCAATACAGGCCGGAGGTGGACCGAGGGTCGGCGAGAACTACCGCCGACGCGAACCGCGCGCTGCGCTCGGGGGTGACCGGAACCCCGGCGCGGTGCAGGGCATCACCGAAGGCCGCGCAGATCGCGGACAGGTCGGGGCGCTCACTGACCAGCAACCCAGGCCAATCCTTCGGCTCGAGCAAGTTCTTGATCCTCGCGGTACTTCAATACCGAGCTCAAGGTCCGCTCCACGCCGGATTCGTCGAGAGATACCAATCCGAGAAGAGCGGCGGCTTGAACCCAGTCAATCGCTTCGGCGATACCGGGTGGCTTTTGGACGTCCAGCCCGCGAAGGCGTTGGACCGCCTCGGCCACACCTGTCGCGAGATCCGCCGACGCCATAGGCACACGCGCTCGCACGATCGCCGTCGCCTGATCCAGATCGGGATAGTCAATCCAGTGATATAAGCAGCGTCGCTTCAGAGCATCGTGCAGATCCCGTGTGCGATTCGATGTCAAGACAACAATCGGGGCGACCTTCGCTTCGATCGTGCCTATCTCTGGAACGGTGACGGTGTTCTCCGCGAGCATTTCGAAGAGGAAGGCTTCGAATTCCTCGTCTGCACGGTCCACTTCATCGATGAGAAGAACTGCGGGCCGTGGCCCTGGGTGCTCGATCGCTTGCAACAGGGGGCGCTCGATGAGGTAGTCCCGCCCAAAGAGCGACGCCTCATCCATGCCCGTCCCCTGCGCTTCTGCGTTTCGAATGCTCAGCAATTGGCGGGGGTAGTTCCACTCGTACAGAGCCTCGGAAGCATCGATGCCTTCGAAGCATTGGAGTCGGATGAGAGGCGTGTCGAGCATCGAGGCGAGCGTCTTGGCTGTTTGCGTCTTGCCAACCCCTGCCTCTCCTTCCAGCAGCAACGGCTGCGGCAGACGGATCGCACAAAACAACGCCGTTGCCAAACCTTCGCCGGCGAGGTACCCCTCCGCGGCGAGCCCGCGCGTGAGCTCCTCCGGGGAGGTAACGATGTCTCCTACGGGCATGATCCTCGTCCTACCGGACGACCCACCAGATGAGGGCGACCACAACAACGATTCCTATGGCGACAGGAACAACGCGCTTGAGGACAGGAGCCGCGGCAACGGAGCCGAGGTCGAGGGCCTCCGCCTGCTGAATCGGAGCCGGTGGAGATGCCGGTGTGGTTGCGGATCCCTCGTGTGTGCCAAGGGCAGCAGAATCGCCGCCACTGGAGCCGCCGCCCGCGGGATCATCACTGGGACCGTCCGCAGCCGAGGAGTCCGTTCCGCCCGAACGCGCGGCGATGACGGTTTCCAGGTTCGACGCGAATTGGTCTACCAAGCGACTCGCCACATCTTGCATGACACCTCGACCGAATTGGGCCGCCTTGCCGGTGATCATCAGGTCGGTCGTGACGTCGACTCGGGTTCGCGCGTCGTCTTCTGCTGTCAAGACGAGAGAGACGTTCGCCTGGGCGGTGCCGGTTCCCCGCTTCTCTTTTCCGGTCCCCTTGATAACGGCGGTGTGGCTGGACTCGTCCTTACTTAGGAAAGAAGCCGTCCCCCCGTACACCATCGATACTGGCCCGAGTTTGACCTTCACGTTGCCGCTGAAATCGTCGCCTTCTACCGATTCGAGGGTGGCCCCTGGCATGCACGGAGCGATCGCCTCGACGTCGAGAAGCGTCTGCCACGCCGTCTCGGCGTCGGAGGGCACCGTGAATGAGTTCTCGAGCTGCATCCGACCTCCCCTACTCCGCGGCCTCCGGCCCGTCTGGCCCGTCCGGCCCGCCCGTCACGTCGTTCGTTGGCCCGACCCTGGGGCCTGCCGCGTCAACGTAACGCTAGGTGAAAGCCAACCGCGACGTAAGCGTATTCACCGATCTGGGATCCGTCCTGGTACCCGCTAACCTGCGCTGCATGACCGTATCCGTGCGCCTCTTCGCCGCGGCTCGCGCCGCCGCAGGTGTGGGCGAGGTCCAAGTCGATCCAGGATCTTTGGGCGCCATTCTTCGTGCCTTGGAATCCGACTACCCCTCGCTGGCCGAGGTTCTCCCTCGCTGCTCGTACCTCGTCGACGGGGTTGCTGTCCACGGAGATCCGGACGAGGTCACGGTGGGTGACGGGCTCGAGTTGGACGTCCTCCCGCCCTTTGCGGGCGGATAGCCCGCGCGATGTCCTGCGGGCGGATAGCCCGCCCAAAGATCTGCGGGAGTTCAGCCGCCGATGGCGGACATGGGTCGGGTCGGCTGGATGAACGATGGATCGTTGATCCCGTGCCCAGGAAGTTTGGCCGTGGTCACCTTCGCCAGCGTCGACGCTATTCCCTGACGAATCTCGTCTTCACTGAGCGATTCATCTCGCACCAGGGACCTCACGTCCGTCTCGTCTTGCGCGAAGAGGCAATTGCGGAACTGTCCGTCCGCCGTCAGGCGTAGTCGATCGCACGCAGCACAGAAGGGTCGCGAGACGCTGGCGATGATGCCGACGGTGGCGGATCCACCATCGACGTAGAACTCTTCGGCCGGTGCGGAACCGCGTGCCGGCACTGGCGTTAGTTCGAACTCGGCCGACAGCATCGTCATGATCTCGTCCGCCGTTACCATCGCGGGCCGAGCCCACAGGCCGCCAGCATCGAGCGGCATCTGCTCAATGAAGCGAAGCTTCCAGTCATTCGCCAGGGCGTGACGCAACAGCGGCACCGCTTCGTCATCGTTAACACCGCGCAAGAGAACGGCGTTCACCTTGACGGGAAGGAGACCCGCCTCCTTCGCCGCCTCGATTCCCGCGATGACATCGTCGAATCGATCGCGGTGAGTCATCTCTTTGAATCGCTGCGGATCCAGCGTGTCCAAACTGACATTCACGCGCTCGAGTCCTGCGTCCGCGAGGTCCTGTGCGAGTTTGGGCAACTGAAGACCATTCGAGGTGAGAGAAATCTTCGGCGCGTTCGGAAGGGCGTTGAGGCGCCGAACCACGTCCACAACGTCTGGCCGAAGCAAGGGTTCACCGCCGGTCAGACGCATCTGGTTGATGCCCATTTCCGTGGCGACTTCGAGCACCAACATCATCTCGTCGGTTGACAGCAGGTGTTCGCCCGGAATCCAATCCGCAAAATCTGCCGGCATGCAGTAGTTGCAGCGAAGCGAGCAACGATCGGTCAATGACACCCGCATGTCCCGATGGACGCGACCGAAAGTATCGACGAGTGCACCGTGATCAGAACTCATGCGCAATTCACCCATTCATCAGTGCCGTCGGCAAAAACCTGATGTTTCCAGATCGGAATTCGCTGCTTCGTTTTCTCCACGAGATCGACGCACGCCTCGAACGCCTGCTGCCGGTGACGAGCGCTCGCGGCAGCCACTAAAGCGGCTTCGCCGATCGGAATAGGTCCATGCCGGTGGACAAGCGCCACCGCAATGACATCGTGCTCTCGGATAACGTCGGCGGCGACGTCGCCAAGGGCCGCCTGCGCCCCTGGATGCGCCTCGTACGTCAGAGAAACCACGGACCGCTCGTGATCGTTGTCCCGAACGTCACCGGTGAAGACGACAGACGCCCCGGCCGCAGGGTCCGATACGGCGCGACGCAACGCCTCGACGTCGATCGCCTCCGTGCCGACGGCAACCATGCGGACTTCCGCCTCTCCCTGGGCCATTGGCCCATTATTGGCCTACCCTTCAGATCATGCGCGAGGTACTCCAAGAACTGCTCGCTGCCTACCGGGCGGGGGAACCGGTGGCCATGGCCACGGTCATTCGAACCTGGAAATCTGCCCCGCGCCCGGCGGGAGCAGCCATGCTCGTCACCAGCGGCCACGAGGCGGTCGGGTCGGTCAGCGGTGGCTGCGTCGAGGGGGCCCTCTTCGACGTGGGCCTAGAGATTCTCGACAACGGAGTCCCGCAGTACCACAAATACGGCATCAGTGACGACGAGGCTTTCGGCGTCGGACTGACCTGCGGCGGAATCATCGAGGTCTTCGCCGAGCGCGTCGATGCGGACACCTGGCCCGAGCTCGAGGGGGTTGCAGCGAGCGTCGAAGCCCAGGAGGCAGTCGCCATCGCGACGATCGTCGCAGCTCCCGACGACGTAGCCGAACGCATCGGCCGACATCTCGTTATTCGCCCTTCCGGCAGCGAGGGCAGCTTAGGAACCGAGCGACTCGATGACACCGTTCGCGAAGACGCGTTGGGCATGTTGGCGGCGGGCACCACCGGCTTTCTGCACTACGGCGGCGAAGGAGAACGACTCGGCGAGGGTCTCGACGTATTCGTGGCCAGTTACGCGCCACCCGCGCAGATGTTCGTGTTCGGCGCCATTGACTTCTCCGCGTCCTTGGTTCGCGTCGGCAAGGTGCTCGGCTACCGGGTGACGGTGTGCGACGCCCGGCCGATTTTCGCCACGGCGAAGCGATTCCCCGAAGCAGATGACGTGGTCGTCGATTGGCCCCACCGGTGGCTGGAGACCCAAGATGTCGACGAGCGCACCGTCATAGCCGTTCTAACGCACGATCCGAAGTTCGACGTTCCCGCCCTGAAGGTCGCGCTCGCCAGTCGCGCCGGATACGTCGGGGCAATGGGGTCGCGGAGAACACACGAGGATCGTCTCGAGCGCCTCCGCGAGGCAGGGGTGACGGACGAGGAACTCAAGCGCCTGCACTCCCCGATCGGGCTCGACCTCGGAGCCCGCACGCCCGAGGAGACGGCCATATCCATCGCCGCCGAGATTGTTCAGGCTCGATGGGGCGGTAGCGGACGACATCTCACCGATACCAACGGCCCCATCCACCCGGGTGCTCCACGATGAGCGACACCCCTGCGCCGTGCGCGGGTGTGGTGCTCGCTGCCGGGAGTGGTTCCCGATTCGGAGAGCCCAAGGCCCCGCTCGAGGTAGACGGCGAGCGCCTCGTGGATCGTTCCGTTCGCGTTCTGCGCGAAGGAGGATGTGATCCCATCTTCGTGATCCTGGGAGCGTGGGAAGGAAGCGTCGACGATGCCCTCGTGATCGTGAATCACGGCTGGGAAGAAGGAATGGGTTCATCGCTGCGCATCGCCCTGAAGTGGGTGAACGCGACCACCGAGGCCGACTACGCGCTCATCACACTCGTGGACCTACCAGGCCTGACCTCCGAATCAGTTCAACGCGTTGCTGCTGCCGGTAGCGGCATTGCCGTGGCGACCTTCGACGGTGAGCGCGGCCATCCCGTGCGTATCCCACGGGAGCACTTCCGCGAACTGATCGACACCGTCGGCGGCGACGAAGGGGCTCGATCGTTCGTGAGTCAAAGGGACGACGTGGTCTTGGTAGAGATCGGCGACATTGCCTCCGGAAAAGACATCGACGTGCCAAGTGACGTTGCTGGCTCCTAGCCGATGGAGGCTGTCCCTCTAGTTGACGTGCGTGTGCAGTGCCCCGATGTCTGCAACCGCGAAGATTGCACCGGCGATAACAAGAACTAGTCCTACCGAACGCAATGCGGACTCATTGCGGGCAGGAGATTTCTGCCACATCATCACGAGCATCACGGCGAACATGACGGCGGCAGAAAGAAGCCCGCCGCTGGTGTGTGCCATCACGGACATCATCGCCACCACCATGAACGGCCAGCAACCGGTCGCACACGCCAGACCCTGACGCAGCCCGGAGACCACCGGGGGTTGGCTAATCGCCAGCGAGCGACAGGTACGGAAGGAACTCAACACCACCGGTGCCTGTAAGTACGCCCCCACAGCGATCCACGACAAACCGAGGGTCAGGGAATTGATAGGCCAGTAGGACACGACAATCCACGCAGGAAGCGCGAGGACAGCCCACACAACCACGTAGCCCGAACCGAAACTCATAGCTCTGGATGCTCGGCCCGCGGCAATGCGCTGCATCGGCCGCAGGATGGTGGGCACCATCATGGCGGCGCTCATCACCGACCAGCCGACAACAAATCCCGTGAAATCGTGTCGCATTGGCCAGACAACCATGACCAGCCATCCAGCACAGACCACCGCAATAACGGGGGCGACGGCGACGATGTCAGATCTACCCCAACGGTTCGCCGAAACGGCAGCGGTGGAGGCTCGCACCAACTAACTGTAGCCGGACAACACGGGCGGCCGCGGCCGCTTTCTCAGCGTTCGATGATGTCTCTCAATCCCTTCGCGCCCAGATACACATGCAAGACACTTACCTCTTCGTCGTAGGTGTTCATACCGTTGTAGTCGGTCTTGGTCGCTTGAATGAATGCCGTACCTGCGGGGTATTCCACGAGGGCTCCCTCACCGAAATCCACCGTGTAGGTGCCGGCGAGCACATGCACGTAAACGGGAATTCGGTGTCTGCGCCAACCGGTGCTCTCACCTGGTCCAAGAACAACGGTTTCGCTACTGATGCGCGCCGGCTTCTTCTTCGGATACGTCACCCTCTGGTCGAGGACGGTAAGTTCCTGATTCTCCAAGAAGGTTTGACTGCCTTCGTCTACTTCCGCCGTCGACGGCGCGGTCGAGTGCATGACGTCCTCACTCGCCGAGTCGTCGCCGCACCCGGTCACACTCACGAGTACTGCGGCTCCGAGAAGTACCGCGCCTACCCAACGGACAT
>CALKMY010000147.1 GCA_938091275.1 Candidatus Nanopelagicales bacterium
CACCCCGGGATGGACGCTCGCGACGTTCTTCGTCCACTTCGCTCCGAGCACATTGGCGAATCCAGCTCGAGAGTTTGCTTCGTGGATGACCAAGGGAGTGCGCGTCAGCCACGCAGCCGCGTAGCCGGGCACAGCTGCGTAACCCCCGAAGCCCACCACCACGTCCGCCGATACCGCCCGCAGATGGGCCGCGGCCTGCCACACACCCTCGATGGTCAAGAACGGGAAGGCGACCGCGCTCGCAGAGAGGCGTCGAGGAAAAGGCTGCGCGGTGGTTGCCACCAACGGGTACCCACGCGCGGCCACGAGTTCGCCTTCAAGGCCCCGGCTGCCACCGATAAAGGAGATAGCGGTTGTGGGATCACGTTGCACGAGAGCGTCCGCCGTTGTGAGGGCGGGTTCGAGGTGACCGGCTGTGCCACCGGCCGCGAAGACCACGTGCATGGCGACGGACCGCTATCGGCGCCGAAGGGCCTGGGCCGTGCTGCGTCGTCGCAACGCACGTCGGGCACCGGGTTCTTGACGAGCAAAGGCCATGAGCATGCCGATGGCTGTCAGGGTCGGAATCAGCGATGACCCTCCGTACGAGACCAGCGGGAGGGTCACCCCGGCCACGGGAAGAAGCCCGAGGACTCCGCCGATGTTCACTACGGCCTGCACCACGATCCACGCCCCGACCCCGGCGGCGGCGTAGCGAACGAAGGAATCATCGGTGTTCCGGCTCAGACGAAAGACCGCGAAGGCCAGCAGTGAGAACAACGCCAACACGATCAACGTCCCCAGGAGCCCGAGCTCTTCGCCAATCACGGGATAGATGAAGTCTGTGTGGGCCTCCGGCAACGTCCCCCACTTTTCTCGGCTGGCACCGAGCCCCACGCCCCAGAAGCCACCGGTGCCGAGCGCGTATTGCCCTTGGGTGACTTGCCAACCGAATCCCAGTCGATCTGAGCCGGGATCAAGCCAGGACAGGATGCGGTCCATGCGGTACGGGGCCGCCAACGAAAGAATCCACACTCCCACGGCTCCCACCGCAGCGAAGACGGCGAAAACCCGCAGTGGCGCGCCGGCGGCGAAGAGGATGCCCGCGAGGATGGCTCCCAGCATCACCGTGTTCCCGAAGTCACCCTCGGCGAGAACCAACACCATCATCACGGCTGCTACCGGAACGATGGGGATGAGTAGGCCACGCCAGGTGTCGAGTCGGCGAGACCGCCGCGAGAGAACTTCTGCGCCCCAGACCACCAACGCGAGTTTCGCGATTTCACTCGGCTGGAGCCTGAACGGGCCGAAGATCTCGATCCAGTTGCGTTGTCCGGCGACTTCGACGCCGATGATGAGGACGGCCACCAGCAATCCGAAAGCGACGAGCAGCAACGGCCACGCGAAGGCACGCCAGAACTGCACGGATGTTCGGGCCGCAAAGAACATCGCAACGACGCCGAGAAGTGCGAAGAAGGCCTGGCGTTGCGCGAGGGTGTAGGGAGATCCGAAGACGCGGACGCTTTCGATACTTGATGCCGACATCACCATGATCAGGCCGAGAAGAAGCAAGAGCAATGCCGAACCCATCAGCAGGTAATACGCGCTCAGGGGGTGACGGGCGAGCAGTGCCAGCGGGGAGATTGATCCGCCCTCGCCAGGGCTCGCGGATCGCTCGGATAGCTCCGGCGTCTGACTGCTCATGACGGCGAGCCCTGCTGCAGCACAGCATCAGCGAAGGCACGTCCACGTTCGGTGTAGTCGGTGAACATGTCCCACGAGGCGCACCCGGGGGCGAGGAGAACGACGTCACCAGGTCGGGCGAGCCCGGCAGCTGCATCAATAACCTCACCCATCACACTAGTTTCGTTGCGTTCCACGACGATTACCGGAACATCGGGTGCGTGTCGGGCCAAAGCGTCGCGGATTACCCCCGCGTCGCGCCCCATCAGGACCACCCCTCGGAGCCGATCGTGGATCTCGACCACCAAATCGTCGAATTCCTGCCCCTTCGCCACACCACCTGCGACCCATACAACCGACGGGTACGCCAGAAGCGACGTCTTCGCCGCATGGGTGTTGGTCGCCTTGGAGTCGTCCACGTATTTGACTCCTGAGAACTCGCCAACCTCGGCTATCCGGTGCGGAGCTGGCTGGAAGTCACGAAGTCCTGCCCGAACCGCGCTCGGATGCACCCCGTAGGACCTCGCAAGCGCTGATGCTGCCAGCGCATTGGCGATGTTGTGGGGAGCCTGAGGCCGAACATCGTTGGTGCTCGCTAGTTCGAGGGCTGCATCTCGGCGCTGGTCGAGGTAGGCCCGATCGACCAGCATGTCGTCCACGACTCCGACCATTCCGACGTCGGGAACTCCGAGCGTGAAACCGATGGCCCGACAACCCTCGATCACGTCCGCGCGTTCGACCATTCCCCGCGTCACGTCATTGTCGACCGAATAGATCGCGGAGTGGCGTGTGTGTCGGTAGATGCGTTCCTTGGTGTTGACGTACTGCTCGACGGAACCGAAATGATCGATGTGATCATCCGCGATGTTCAAGCATACGGCCGACCAGGGGCTCATCGATGTCACGAACGGGAGTTGCGGCGCGCCTACTTCCACCGCAATGACCTCGACATCGTCGTGCATGATCACGTCGACAAGAGGAACACCGATATTTCCTGCCGATACCGCCCGGGCTCCTGATGCCGCGAGCATCGACTCCAGCATCAGTGTCACCGTTGTTTTTCCGTTGGTTCCGGTTACGCACAGCCAAGGGGCATCTGTCGGACCGCGGCGAAGCCGCCACGCCAGTTCCAGTTCTCCCCAGATCGGAATCTCGCGAGCCAGCGCCGGGGCTATCACCGGCGCGGACGGTCGTATCCCCGGTGACACGACCACCAAATCGCTGTCGAGCGGCAAGTCAGCAGCCTCACCGAACCGAATGACAGCACCCAGCGATCCGAGTACTTCTGCTCGTTCCTGGTGAATATCCCCCGGTGATTCGTCCACGATGGTGACCGATGCACCAAGTTGCATCAATGCGTCAGCACACGAGTAGCCGGCGACTCCCAGCCCAACAACACAGACGGACAGGTCAGACCATTGCGAATCTCGCTGCAGTGCACTCACCCGGTGCTCGGTCACGCACGTACCCACTCGGCGTAGAAGAGCGTCAATCCCGCTCCGATGCACAGCCCCTGAACGATCCACAACCTCACGACGATTTGAATCTCAGGCCAGCCGATCATCTCGAAATGGTGGTGCAACGGGGCCATGCGAAATACCCGGCGCCCGGTGAGGCGGAAGGAACCCACCTGCAAGATGACCGACACCGTGGTGATCAAGAAAAGCCCGGCGATGAAGGGCAGGAGCAACTCGGTACGACTGAGAATGGCTAACCCGGCGATGCCTCCGCCGAGGGCGAGAGATCCGGTATCGCCCATAAAGATCCGCGCCGGCGCTGTGTTCCACCACAGGAATCCGAAGCACGCTCCCGCGGCGGACGCCGCAACGATTCCGAGGTCCAAGGGATTCTGTGTGGTGTAACAGAATTCGGAATCAACGAACGAACAGTTCTGTCCATACTGCCAAATTGCGAGCAGGACATACGCCAGGAAGCTCATCACCGATGCTCCGACGGCCAACCCGTCGAGTCCGTCCGTCAGGTTCACGCCATTGGTAGTGGCGGTGATCAGGAACCACACCCACACCAGAAACAACCCCAGGGGGAGAACCAGCGGGGTATCGCGCACGAAGGAAACCGCCATGGATGCCGCGGTCTCGCCATCGGCATCGGGGAACTGGACCGACAGGTACGCGAATGTGAAAGCGACCAGGGCCTGCCCGATCAACTTGGTTCTCGCTCGCAGACCCGTGCTGCGCTGTTTGAAGATTTTCAAGTAGTCGTCGGCGAGGCCGACCAAGCCCAATCCCACCATTAAGAAGAGCACCAGCAATCCGGAAGTACTGACCGGCCGCCACGTCAGCAGGTGCGTGCCGAAATACCCTGCGAGTACCGCGAGAATGATGGCCACGCCACCCATGGACGGCGTACCCACCTTCGATTCATGATCGGGGTAGGCCTCATTTTCGGTGCTGACGCGAATCGCCTGGGCGTGACCTCGTCGGGAAAGGAGTTTGATCAGAATCGGCGTTCCCACCAACGACACAACCGATGCGATCGCAAGGGCGATGACCACAAGTCTCATCGGTCACTCCCCTGCGTCGTCGAGTCGCTATTTAGAAGATGCATCGGCACCCGCTCCATTCCTACCGCGCGAGAGGCCTTTACGAGGACGACATCCCCGGACTCGAGTTGCTCGTCCAACAGATCGATCGCTGCCTGCGGATCCTCCACCCAGACCGATTCGTCCCCCCACGACCCTTCGTTGCTCGCCGCCAGGTGCATCACCTTGGTGCCGGGTCCCACGCACACCAGGCGGGAGATGTCGAGGCGCACTGCCAGCCGTCCGATCGCATCGTGCTCGTCGGTAGACCTGTCACCCAACTCCAACATCTCGCCCAAAACCGCCCACGTTCTGCCGGACCCCTGCATCGCGCGCAACGTCTTGAGTGCAGCGCGGACAGAATCAGGGTTGGCGTTGTAGGCATCGTTGATCACGGTGATGCCACGCGTCGACGTTTGGACATCCATGCGCCAGCGACTTCGGGCCTGGGCACTGCTCAATGCTCGCGCAATGTCCTGACCCGACATACCGCACGAGACACCGACCGCCGCGGCCGCCAGGGCGGCCGAGACAAAGTGTTCGCCATGCAGCAAGAGCTGCACGGCGACGCTATCTTCCCCGGGCACCGTCAGGTCGAACGAGGCTCGCCCCTGATTGTCGAGCTGGACACCTGTGGCACGGATTCCAGCAGATTCGCCCTCGCCGAACCACACCACGGGAGCATCCGATTGCTCGCCCATGGCGCTGACCGCAAAGTCGTCACAATTCAGCACGGCGACATCGTCTGCAGACAGGGCCCTCACCAACTCTGATTTTGCGTGCGCGATCTCCTCGGGACCGTTCATCATTCCCACATGCGCGAGCCCCACATTCAGAACGACCCCGATGTCCGGCTCTGCCATCTCAGCGAGATATCCAATGTGCCCAATCCCCCGCATCCCCATCTCGAGCACCAGATAATCCGTCGATGGGTCTGCCTCGAGGATGGTCAGCGGAACGCCGACTTCGGTATTAAAGGAGCCGCGGGCCGCGACCACAGCGCCGGGCAGAACGTCGGCGATCAGGTCCTTGGTTGTGGTCTTGCCTGAGGAACCCGTGACGGCGATCACCGTCGCGGAGAGCTCGTGCGTGCGGTACCAATGCGCCAGCCGCCCCAATGCCTCCAACGAGTTGTCCGTGACCAAACAGGGGACACCGGCAATATCGCGATTCGAAATGATCGCCACCGCGCCGGCCGCGATCGCCTCCGCCGCGAAATCGTGTCCGTCGACCCGCTCTCCCTCCAAGGCGCAGAAGACGTCACCGGGTCTGATGTCCCGAGAATCGACCGCAACTCCGGTTGCCTGAATTCCCGTCGTATCGAGAGCAGCATTGACCGACGCGTTAATCACAGAGGCGAGGACATCGACAGGGAGCGTCTTCACTCGACACCCCTCCCCGACTCCCCGCCTCGACGATCGTGGATGAAGGATGCCAGCACGTGTCGGTCGTCGAACGCAATCTCGCCATCCGACCACTCCTGTGTCGCTTCATGCCCCTTGCCCAGGACCAGAACGACATCACCCGATCTCGCCGTCGCCACCGCGAGCCCGATGGCGTCTCGCCGCGAATCACACTCGTAAATCTCAGAAGTTCCCTGTACTCCTTCGAGAATCTGCCGTCGAATGTCCGCCGGGTTCTCCGAACGCGGGTTGTCATCGGTCACGATGACGACGTCCGCCCGACTGGCCGCCGTGCCCATATCCGGTCGCTTCTTCGGGTCGCGGTCTCCCCCGGCACCGAAGACGACGACGACTCGTCCTGCCCCACGTGCGGCTCGCTCACGAGTTGCTGCAGAAACGACCTGCTCGATCGCATCCGGCGTGTGTGCGTAGTCCACGATGTAATCGATGCCGTTCTCGCGTCCGACGAGTTCCATCCGGCCTGGGATTCGAGCTGTCTCGGTTGCGTCCGCAGCAACGTCGAGCGGAACGCCCACACGAAGTGCCGCGACGATTGCCACGGCGGCATTCGCGACAACAAAGTCGGCACCCACCGGAGTTCGCACGTCGCAGGAGTCGACTCCATCGGTCAACACCCACCCGCCATCGACACCGGTCATATTCCAGTTGGCCGCTCTACCGGTGGCACTTACCGTCTCGAGGGGAATAGCCGACTCCCGCGCGAGGCGCTCTCCCCACTCGTCATCGATCAGCACAACTCCCCGCCGAGAACGCTCCTTTGTAAAGAGCTCCGCCTTGGCGGCGAAGTAGGCCTCCATAGTCGCGTGATAGTCCAGATGATCGTGGCTGAGGCCCGTGAAAACGGCCACGTCAAAGACGACGCCATCGACTCGATGCTCGCTCAAGGCAATACTCGAGACTTCCATGACGATGGCCTCCGCTCCGCGGTCCACCATCGACCTGGCCATCGCCTGGATGTCGGGTGCTTCGGGTGTCGTGCGTGGGCCTGATGCGAGTTGATCGCCGTTCAACGTCGAGCCCAAGGTTCCGATGACGCCACAACTGATATCTCCGGCGTCCAGGGCTGCCGCGAGCAGGGCGCCGACGCTGGTCTTGCCGTTTGTGCCGGTTACCCCGACCATCGTCAGCGACCGCGTGGGAAAGCCAGCGAGGACGGCTGCAATGTGCGCGACGAGAGGCCGCGGTTGATCGTGGACGATGATCGGGACATCACTATGGGCGCTGCGAGCGATGATTGATTGACCTTGGCCATCGGTGATCACCGCGACCGCTCCTCGACGGCATGCTTCGTCGATGAATTCAGCTCCGTGACGATGGTGGCCGGGCAGTGCCGCGAACGCAAAGCCCGGTTCCACCCCGTCGGACGACAGTGCGATACCTACGATGTCGAGGTTCGCTACCGATTCGTCGAGTATGGGTGGCACGTCCGCGATCGGGGCGCGACCGGCGTCACGAAG
>CALKMY010000148.1 GCA_938091275.1 Candidatus Nanopelagicales bacterium
ACCGGGATCCTGCACACCGGCCACTGCGTCATCGACACGGCAACGAACCAGCACGCAGAAGCGACCGCCAGCACCACAGTCACCATGGGAACGATGACATTGCAGGAGATGGACGACTATCTCGCGACCGGCGAACCCCTGGAAGTCGCGGGCGGCTTCACACTGGATGCGCTCGGGGCGCCCTTCATCGAGTCGATTGATGGCGACCCTTCGACCGTGGTCGGCATCTCGCTACCGACACTTCGACGTCTGATCGGCGAGCTCGGGGTCGGTTGGACATCGCTATGGCGGACGTCGGGCAAAACCGGAGATCTTCCCCGCTAGAGTCGCCGACTATGCGAAAAGTCTTGATCGCCAATCGAGGCGAAATCGCCGTGCGGGTCATTCGCGCCTGTCGCGATGAAGGCTTGACGTCTGTCGCCGTCTACGCCGACCCCGATCGAGACGCCATGCACGCGCAGATGGCCGACGAGGCATTCGCTCTTGGAGGCGAAACAGCCGCGGAGACGTACCTGGACATCGCCAAGATCGTCGATGCCGCGACGCGATCCGGGGCGGACAGCATCCATCCTGGGTATGGCTTCTTGTCCGAGAACGCAGACTTTGCGCAGGCGGTCATCGACGCCGGCCTCACCTGGATCGGGCCACCACCGCAGGCGATTCGCGACCTCGGTGACAAGGTGTCTGCTCGACACATCGCTCAGCGCGCTGGCGCGCCGCAGGTTCCGGGCACCTCCGACCCCGTCGCCGGAGCGGACGACGTTGTTGCTTTCGCACAGGAATTCGGTCTTCCGGTCGCCATCAAGGCCGCGTTCGGCGGTGGCGGTCGAGGGTTGAAGGTGGCTCGCACTGTGGAGGAGATTCCCGAGTTGTATGACTCGGCCGTTCGCGAAGCAGTGGCTGCTTTCGGTCGCGGGGAGTGTTTCGTGGAGCGCTACCTCGATCGCCCGCGTCACGTGGAAACGCAGGTGCTCGCCGACCAGCACGGCAACGCCGTCGTGGTGTCCACACGCGACTGCTCGCTGCAACGACGACATCAAAAGCTCGTCGAAGAGGCGCCCGCGCCCTTCCTGACCCCGCAGCAACAAGAGTCCCTGTATGAGGCGAGCAAAGCGATCGTGAAAGAGGCCGGCTACTACGGAGCCGGAACGTGCGAGTTCCTCGTCGGCGAAGACGGCGTGATCTCCTTCCTCGAAGTCAACACCCGACTCCAGGTGGAGCACCCGGTCAGCGAAGAGGTCACCGGCATCGATCTCGTGCGAGAGCAGTTCCGCATCGCTCGAGGCGAGGTGATCGGCACCGACGATCCGGTCGTTCGCGGCCATTCGATCGAGTTTCGGATCAACGGCGAGGACCCCGGTCGCGGCTTCCTTCCGGCCCCCGGCTCCCTGATCACGTGGAAGATGCCCAGCGGTCCGGGTGTGAGAGTCGACGCCGGCTTTCGCGCGGGAGACGTCATCGGTGGGAACTTCGACTCTTTGCTCGCCAAACTGGTGGTGACGGGCAAGGACCGCACGCAGGCACTGCAACGGGCACGTCGCGCTCTAGCCGAGTTCGAAGTCGACGGCATCGCGACGGCTCTCACCTTCCACCGCGTCGTGGTCGAGGAGGACGACTTCGCTCCCGCGGACGGAACCGCCTTCCGCGTGCACACGCGCTGGATCGAAACCGAATTCGACAATCAGATTCCGGCCTACGACGCGACCACCGTCGCCGATCAACCACCCGGGGGCCGTGAGTCCGTTGTCGTCGAAGTAGACGGCAAGCGGATCGAAGTCACGCTTCCCGCAGGATTTCGCAGTCCCGCTCCGACACACGGCACCAAGAAGGCGGCTCCTCGCCGAAAGAACGCCGCATCGGGATCAGCTGCCACCGGAGATGCTGTATCCGCCCCGATGCAGGGAACCATCGTGAAGGTGGAAGTGGCGGAAGGTGACGCCGTGAACGAAGGCGACCTCATCGTCGTACTCGAGGCAATGAAGATGGAGCAACCACTGACAGCGCATAAGTCGGGCACGGTCACCAGCCTCAGCGCAGACGTCGGAGCGACCGTCACCCCGGGGTCGGTCATCTGTGAATTGAAGGACTAGCTACAGCACCTCTCAGGCACGAACATCGCACGGCCGCGCTCCGTGCCTACTGCGTTAAGCGCGAGCGCAACCACTCTACGTAGTCCCCGGGAGCCCCAGCCGCCGCCGCAGCATCGGCGATCGCGAAGACATGTTCGGCCGACGGCAGGCCGCCTTCGTATGCGTCGAGCGCGTATAGCCAGGCGAGGCTTTGGCCGTCCAGCGTGTCCACCCGGACCCGCACCTTTCGCCAGAAGCCGATCTCGACGTCTTCCCACATATCCAAACGCTGTTCATCGAGTTCGGTGACGTTGTAGACGGCGACGAAGACGGCCGATTCGGTGTCCTCGACCACCGTCGGAAGGGCGCCTCCGAACCCGAGTTCCTCACCCGCGAAGGTCAGCCGCCACCCCCGCAACCAACCGGTGCCTTCCATCGGCGAGGCTGGCGCACGCTCGGCCATCCGAGAAGGGTCGAGGTTCACCCCGTAGGCGGCATAGAGGGCCATGGGCTCACAGTAGGCACCCAGGCGGCCGCTGAGAAGGTCCGCGAGAGAATGGGGGCGTGTCCCAGTCATCCCGCGTGGTCATCATCGGCGATGGCCCGGGCGGATACGAAGGGGCGCTGGTCGCTCGTCAACTTGGCGCAGACGTCACGCTCATCAGCTCCAGCCAGATCGGTGGCTCGGCCGTCCTGACCGATTGCGTCCCCAGTAAAACACTGATCGCAACGTCGGAGGCCATCGATCAAGCGGCCGCATCGGGCTACCTCGGGGTCCACATCGACGGTAGGCCCGCCGACCGCTCAGCGTTCAGCGTCGACCTCACCACCGTCAACGAGCGAATCCTCGAGCTCGCCCACGCGCAAAGTGCCGGCATTCGTCAACACCTCGAACAGGCCGGGGTCGAGATCGTCCACGGTCGGGGCACGTTGACGTCGGAGGCCACCATCGAGGTGACCAACGACGATGCATCGTGGGAAATCACCGCGGACACGATTCTCCTCGCCACCGGAGCACGCCCTCGCGTCCTGGCCGACGCTGCCCCCGACGGGGAACGCATCCTTTCGTGGGAGCAGATCTACCAACTCGACGAACTTCCCGAGCACCTGATCGTGGTGGGCTCGGGAGTGACGGGGGCGGAGTTCGCCAGCGCCTTTCATGCGCTCGGAAGCACCGTCACGCTCGTCTCATCGCGTGATCGAGTTCTCCCCGGTGAAGACGTCGACGCCGCTGCGGTGCTCGAGGATGTTTTCACGCGTCGTGGACTCAACGTCCGTTCGCGTTCTCGCGCCGTTGCTGCCCGGCGCGTGGACGACTCCGTGATCGTGACCTTGGATGACTCGAGCACCCTTCAGGGCAGTCACGTGCTGATGGCGGTTGGTTCGCTACCCAACACTGACGACTTGAGTTTGGAATCGGCTGGCGTTTCGACCGACTCTCGGGGCTTCATCACCGTCGATCGTGTGTCACGAACAAGTGCACGTCACGTCTATGCCGCGGGAGACTGCACGGGGGTAAACATGCTTGCGTCCGTCGCTGCCATGCAGGGAAGAATTGCGATGTATCACGCATTGGGTGACGCGGTCGCTCCGTTGGAGTCCACAGCGATCTCCAGCACGATCTTCACCGAACCGGAAATCGCCACGGTCGGCCTACAACAAGCAGATCTAGATAACGAGAGCTTTCGCGGCACCAGCGTCTTGTTGCCCCTTCGCACGAACGCGCGAGCAAAGATGCACGGTCATCGCGATGGTTTCGTCAAACTCTTCGCTCGCAAAGGTTCACAAATCGTCGCGGGTGGTGTTGTGGTCGCCCCGAACGCCAGCGAACTCATTCATTCCATCACGCTCGCTGTCGACAACCGTCTGACC
>CALKMY010000149.1 GCA_938091275.1 Candidatus Nanopelagicales bacterium
CCCACGTGCACCGCGTCCTCGACGTCGTGAACGGAATAGGCGACGTCGTCGCTCCAATCCATCACCTGCTCCTCCAGGCAGGTGCGTCTCTCCGGTGCACCGCGGCGCACCCACGCGTAGACATCTGCGTCGTCGGCGTAATAGCCGAACTTTCCTTCCAGGCCGGCGCCCCCGTCACCGCGTGGCCACGGGTATTTGCACGAGGCATCCAGACAGGCGCGGGTCAGGTTCAAGCCGACGCTTCGGTCACGATCGTCGTCGTGGACTTTCGCCTCGAGGCGAGTCAGAACCCGAAGGGTCTGCGCATTTCCTTCGAACCCGCCGATGGAATCGGCGAGTCGATTGAGTTCTTCTTCCCCGTTGTGACCGAAGGGTGGGTGGCCGAGATCGTGAGCCAGGCCGGCGACTTCGACAATGTCGGGATCACACCCGAGGGCTTCCCCGAGTTCGCGCGCGATCTGCGCGACCTCGAGGGTGTGGGTCAGTCGGGTTCGCGGGAAGTCATCCTGGCCGGCGACCATCACCTGGGTTTTCGCCGCGAGCCGCCGAAGCCCGGCTGAGTGAAGCACCCTCGCCCGATCTCGAGCGAAGGGACTACGAACGGTTTCCTTCACCGGTTCCTCGGCGAGCCGTGCGGTGTCGTCGCCTGAGTAGCCGGGGACAACGGGAGTCGACGTCACGGCTCGACCTTAACGAGCATCGTCCACGCTGCGCCGTGAACTGTGTAGTGATCCGCGTCGTGATCTGCGTGGTGATCGGAGAGGTGATCTGCGTGGTAAGAGGTGTTGCTGCACTACCCACCGCTGACGGATAGTTCGGCTTCCGCCACCGCACACGCCGATTGCTCGTCGATGAAGGGCGTATCGAGCCATCCCTCGGGCAGTGTGGGAGCACGTCCGCCGGATGTTCGACCGCGTGGACCCGAACCCACGTCAGTGTTGAACTCCTGATCCCCGTCGATCTGAGCGAGCAACGAGTCGAGTTCTGACAAACTCGCCACCGTGCCCAGCGCCTGACGAACGGGTTGGGCGACGCGGAAACCCTTCAGGTACCACGCCATGTGTTTGCGGATATCGCGACATCCCTTGATCTCGCCGTAGTCCGAGCACAGCAGTTCCGCGTGCCGCCGAAGAGTTCGCAGCACCTCATCCAACCTGGGTTCCGCGGGCAACCGATCGCCTCGGAACGCAGCCGCCAAGTGCCCGAACAGCCACGGACGGCCGAGGCAACCGCGACCGACAACCACACCGT
Source organism: Candidatus Nanopelagicales bacterium (assembly GCA_938091275.1). Lineage (GTDB taxonomy): Bacteria > Actinomycetota > Actinomycetes > S36-B12 > S36-B12 > S36-B12. Next base: position 1,252 of record CALKMY010000149.1, read on the forward strand.
CCGCACCGGTCTGCTCCATCATCCGCATCGCGTCCGACGCCGTCCAGATATCTCCGTTGCCCAACACCGGAACACCGAGCGGGTCGAGCTCGTCTTTCAGTCGCGCGATCGCTGACCAGTCCGCGTGACCGGAATACATCTCCTGAGTCGTTCGTGCGTGCAACGCTACCCACGAGACTCCCGCCGCAGCTGCGGTTCGCCCCGCCTGAAGATAGGTCAGGTGGTCGTCGTCGATGCCCTTGCGCATCTTCACCGACACCGGGACGCGACCGTCCGCGGCGTCGACGGCCGCATTGACGATCGATGCGAACAGGTCCTTCTTCCATGGCAGGGCGCTCCCCCCTCCCTTGCGGGTCACCTTCGGGACCGGGCATCCGAAATTCATGTCAATGTGATCAGCGCGATCTTCGGACACGATGATGCGCACGGCAGCAGCCATCACCTGGGGATCCACTCCATATAGCTGAACGGAGCGCGGGTATTCGTCGTCCGCGAACGACACCATGTCCATCGTGGCGGCGTTGCGCTCCACCAATGCCCGACTGGTGGTCATTTCCGAGACATACAGCCCAGCCCCTGATTCCCTGCACAGTCGGCGAAACGCGCGATTGGTGATTCCGGCCATCGGAGCTAACACCACGGGAGGGTCGATGACGTGATCCCCGACCTGCAGGGGTAAACCGGTCCGCTCACCAGGGTCGGACACCAGCACGCTCATGGCCGTCAGTCTCTCAGGGCCAACGACAGGGTGCGAAACTTTCAAGACGCGTTGTGATCCCCGTCACCGTATTCTCTGGCCATGGAGCACCCCAGGACAGTCCTCGTCGTCGGCAAAACGCCCGTGGGGCGGCGGGTGTGTGGACTCCTCCAGGAATCGGGGCTGAACACCATCCACCTCGACGAGCCCAGCGATGCGGAGCTGCGGGAGGCCTTGACCCCCGACGTCGACGGCATCGCCGTGCTCCTGCACGACGACATCAAAGCGTTGCGCTACTCCCTCGCCGCCCATCACATTCGACCCTCGGCCCGGCTCTTCGCCGCGATGTTCGATCGCACGGCGCGCGAGCAACTTCGAGGCCACGTCCCCGATTCTGTTGTCTTATCCCCGGCAGCGATCAGCGTCCCGAGTCTGGTCGCCGCCGCCATCCACCCCGAAGCGGCGGCAATCCGGCGACGAGGAACCCAGGACGAGAGTCGCTGGGTGTCGGTGACGCCGACCGAAGACAACGACGTCACCATCACGGACTACTTCACCCCCGAGGGCGTCAAGCGATACGGACGACTGGGACGCCTCTCGGGACAACTGCGCGCGTACGACGCCGGCACCAAGGTTCTTCTAACCGGGATTATCGGCTTGATTTCGATCATCGTGTTGGACACGATCGTCGGTCTCCAGCACGCGCATTTCCTGCGGGCCTTGTATGACGCGACACGAACCACGGCGACGATATCCGCTCCTGCGTTGTCTGATGACGAGCCGTGGGTTCTGGTCTGGGCAACCATCGCCGCACTCTCTGTGCTCACCTTCACCGCGATGTTCGCCGCCGGCATCGTCAATTACCTTCTCTCCGGTCGACACGTCGCGTTACTCGGACGACGGGTCGCTCCGCGCTTCGGTCACGTCGTCGTCGCCGGCATGGGCCAGGTGGGGTTGCGGTTGGCCGAAGAACTACGCGCCCTCGGTGTCGCCGTTATCGGCATTGAAGTAAAGCCCGACGCCCGAACCCTGCAGCTCGCCCGGGCCGGAAGCATCCCGGTCATCGTGGGAGACGCCGCATCGCGGTCCACTCTCAAGGCTGCTCGCGTGGAAGAGGCCGAGGCTCTGATTGCGGCAGGGTCCGCAGAATGGGACAACATCGCCGTCGCCGTCTCGTCGCTGGCCATCGCCCCCAACACCCGACTGGTCATTCGCGCCGGAACCGGTGACGCAATCGCCGAGACTCGATCCCTCTTCGCGATCGGAGCCGTGGTCGATGTCAACGGGCTTACGGCCTCGTTCGTGACCAGCGCGATGACCGGACTTGAGCCGTACTCGGTGGTTTCTTCGGGGGAAGCGGATCTGGCAGTGGATAGCTCGGGCCGGGTCGCGCAGGTACTCAGCGCCGACACCGACCGTTGCGAGTGCTCGTAACGACCCGACGGGCGCAAAAACTGCCGTCAACCACGCCGCCGTTTCGGCGTCCGCTTCCGCTGAATTCCCCCATTTCTCTGCTATTTTCAGCCTCGCTGACAATCGTTTTCATTAAGGAGAGACATGAATCGATCTGAACTAGTGTCCGCAGCCGCAGAGCGCGCCGGAACGTCCAACTCGGCGATGGATGCGGCGCTCCACGCCATTCAAGATGTGGTGACGGACGCCCTGACCAAGGGTGAGAAGGTGACCATTCCCGGCTTCGCCACCCTGGAGACGGTGCAAAGAAGTGCCCGCGAGGGCCGGAACCCCGCAACCGGCGAGAAGATGCAGATCCCTGCACGCACCGCCGTGAAGATTTCCGCGGGAACAGCGCTGAAGCGAGCCGTCAGCTAGCTCGACTCACAACGTGGTGGGGGCCGCCTTGCTCGTCAGGGCGGCCCCTTCTCGCGTCTTGGGGCGACCCGCGTCTTTAGGCAACGGGCCCGAACTCGATAGGCCGGCCGGACTATTGCGCCGGAAGCCTTTCGCCCAGCCATGAATAGATCTGGTCCAGCCCGATGCGCTCTTGCGTCATCGAATCGCGGTCACGAACAGTGACGGCCTGATCCTCGAGTGAGTCGAAGTCGACCGTCACACAGAACGGAGTGCCGATTTCGTCCTGACGTCGGTAACGGCGGCCGATTGCTCCCGCATCGTCAAAATCGACGTTCCATGTCTTCCTCAACATCGCCGCGAGATCCTTCGCTTTCGGCGAGAGGTCTGCGTTGCGGGACAGGGGAAGCACCGCAACTTTCACCGGCGCCAATCGCCGATCAAGCCGTAACACCGTTCGCTTGTCCACTCCCCCCTTGGAGTTGGGAGCTTCGTCCTCATCGTAGGAATCGAGCAGAAACGCAAGAACCGCCCGGGTCAGGCCCGCTGCAGGCTCAATGACGTAGGGCGTCCAGCGCTCGTCCAGTTCCTGGTCGAAGTAGGAGAGGTCTGTTCCGGAACTGTTCGCGTGCGTGGTCAGGTCGTAATCGGTTCGGTTGGCGATGCCCTCAAGTTCCGCCCACTCGCTTCCGGCGAAGAGGAATCGATACTCGATGTCCACGGTTCGCTTGGAGTAGTGCGAGAGCTTTTCTTTCGGGTGCTCGAAGAACCGCAGGTTGTCCGGGTTCAAGCCGAGGTCGATGTACCAATCCCAGCGGTTCTGCAGCCAGTACTCGTGCCATTCTTCGTCCGTTCCAGGCTTGACGAAGAATTCCATTTCCATCTGCTCGAATTCACGGGTACGGAAAATGAAATTGCCGGGCGTTATCTCATTGCGGAAACTCTTCCCGGTTTGCCCGATACCGAAAGGTGGCTTCTTGCGTGCCGAATTCATCACGTTCAAGTAGTTGACGAAGATCCCCTGGGCGGTCTCTGGTCGCAAGTAGTGCAGGGCGCCTTCATCCTCCACCGGCCCCACCATGGTGCGGAGCATTCCGTTGAAGTTCTGCGGCTCGGTGAAGCTCCCCTTGGTTCCGCAGTTGGTGCACACAATCTCCGCTAGACCCTCAGGTGGTTCGTGACCGTGCTTCTCGGCGAACGCTTCGATCAATTGATCCGCCCGCCAACGCTTGTGGCATTGCTTGCACTCGGTGAGCGGATCGACGAACGCATCGACGTGACCCGACGCGACCCACACCTGCGGGGCAAGGATCACCGACGAATCGATGCCGACCACGTCGTCGCGCCCACGCACCATGTGCTGCCACCACTGCCGGCGCACGTTCTCTTTGAGCTCGACTCCCAGCGGGCCGTAGTCCCAGGCCGAACGGGTACCCCCGTAGATCTCCGACGACGGGAACACAAATCCCCGACGCTTGGAGAGATTGACGACGGAATCTACGCGGGAAGCCACAAAACGCTCCATTTCCGAAGCGCCTCATGCGCTTCCACTCCGGCTGGCTGTCGGCGGACGGATCTGAGTGTACGAGTCAGTGCTCAATCAGGGTGCTGGCGGTGCGGTGCGCGTGAGCACCTGCCCTCGGACCTGCCCTCAGGGTCCATCGTGGACGTCCGCACCGGTCACCGGCGGGACGAAAGCCGCCGACGCCGATCCCAGCCCGACGGCGTCGTGGTCGGCGGCGAGCCCGCTCGCGAACGATTTCACCTCACCGGCTTCCTGCACAACAACGGCCTCGTATGCCGTTGGCTCATCGATCGCGGCAGACAACAAGGGAATGACCTCGGCCTTGACCTCAAAGCGGGACAGCGCCTTTCGATAGGCACCGATCCCCTCCCACTGAGTGGTGAGTGTCACGAGCTCGGCGTCGTCCGTGGCCTGTCCAATCCAGCCGCGGTGGAAGCCTGTCGATTCAGCGAGCACCGCGAGCGCGGCGCGCATCCGGGTAAACCACTCGTCGCGATCCTGCGTGACACGAAATCGGGATTGAACGAGCAAAGGGGCCATGTCCCCCAGCGCACTAGGCTCCTTCACAACGACGACGCTAGTCCAGGCGTCCGTTATCTGCGAGGGAACAGATGGCCGACAAGAAGCGCCGCAAGAAGGGCGACCTGCCGCCCGGCGTGAAAGGCCCGAATCAACCCCCCGCACAACAACCTCCGGCACGCCCACCCTCGGGTCAATCCCGACAGTCGCTCGAGCGTGCCAGCATCCCGATCCTGACCAAGCTCATGGCTGTCCCGCGATGGCTGATCGTGGTGTTGATGGGTGCCTTTCTCTTCCTTGGACTGATCCAAACCGGCTCGCTGGCCTGGCTCGGCGGGATCTTCCTGCTGATCGTCGGCGGTTTTCTCGGCTGGCTACTAGCGCTGTCCTGGCCGGTACTGACGCCCGGTCGGCGGGCCACGCGGCTGATCATCGTCGTGGCCGTCCTCGGACTTGCCGTGCTGAAGTTTCTCGGCCGCTTCTGAACTTGACAATCATTTTCATTAAGGGCACGATGCCCCCATGGCGTCACACAAAGTTGCCCTCATAACCGCGGCCGCGTTGGCCTCCGCTGGATCTCTCGTCGCATGCTCGAGTTCGGACGACTCCACGTCCTCTGAGACCACGGCCTCGCAGAGCACGACCGAGGAAGAGACTTCATCGGTGGAGGAGGAAGCCGATCCCTCCTCCACCGATGATGCATCCCCTGACGATGCGAGTGAAGCGGAATCCAGCGCACCATCGGTTTCGGTGGTGTCGACCACCACTCAGTTGGGCAGCGTCGTCGGCG
>CALKMY010000150.1 GCA_938091275.1 Candidatus Nanopelagicales bacterium
GAACGGGAGGCCGCACGTGACGCCGTTCTCGACGGGCTGGTGTCCGATGGCACGTTGACGCAATCCCAGACCGATGCGATCGCCACCGCGATCGATGCCCGCATCGCCGAGAAGGGCGACCAGCGGGGCAAGAAGGGCAAGCGCGGTAAGCGCGGCGAGCGGAGTGGGTTCGGCGGCGCAGCGAACGCCGACGTCACGACCTTCGGAGCCCGCGCCTAACGCCCTCGGCTACGTCCCGTCGGGCCCACGCAGTTCGTTGAGGTGGGCGACGTCGGCGAAGCTGAACATGGAGGAGTTCCCGTCCGGGAACCACGCCACCCTGCTGATCGAGCAGGGTGGCAATTCCATGCGGTAGATGCTGTCCACCGGGGCACCGACAGCATCGGTGATCATCAACTTGATCGGTGACACGTGGGCCACGACGACGACCGTTTGACCCGGGTAGCGCTCGACGAGTCGCTCGCGTGCTTGTCGCACCCGGACCTGACAGTCGTCGAAGGATTCACCCTCCGGTGGCGCCACGGACGTCGATGCCAGCCATTCGGCGAGCTCGTGTGGCCACGTCGCACGGACGTCGGCGAACGTGTGTCCGTCCCATACCCCAAAGGAGCATTCCGCGAGCCCTTCATCAATCGTGACGTCGAGCCCGGTGGCCTCGGCGATGAACGCCGCTGTCTCTTGGGCCCGCTTCATGGGGGACGACACGATCGCGGCCGGCAGTGCACTTTCAGCGAGTGCCGCGGCCACGGACCGCCCCTGCTCGATACCCAAGTCGATCAGCGGTGGATCGTCACCGCCGGAGCCACTGAATTTCTTCTCTAACGAATGCTTCGTCGCCCCGTGGCGGACCAGGAGAATCTCCGTTGGCTTCCCGACATCGGCCCAGCCGATCATCGTCCGGGGCGGCTGCGCGGCCTTTGTTGACTCTGCGAGTTCGGCGCGGGCCTGATCTTCGGGCGCATCGCCCACCATGTCCCCGTCGAGGCGCTCGCTGGTTCGGCGAATGCTCCGATCACCGCCACCCAGCGCCGAGTCGAGCATCTCGTTCACGAGGGCATCTGCAGTGGCGTTCTCCGCCCGCGGGATCCACGTGTAGTTGACAAGGGTCGGGTCGTGCGCATCGCGAGCGCGCAGGGCAAGGGAGCGAATGTCGTCACTCTTGATCTTCCATCGCCCGGACATCTGCTCGACGACGAGTTTGGAATCCAGGCGTACGTCGATGCGCGCATCGGGGTCGATGGCGTGCACATACTCCAGCCCGGCGATAGCGCCGCGATACTCGGCGAAGTTATTCGTCTCGTGATCGAAAAACTCGGCGATCTCCACGATGACGTTGCCCGCGGAGTCGCTGACCAAAGTCCCGTAGGCGGCCGGACCCGGGTTGCCGCGGGATCCGCCGTCCGCGGACACGACAAAGTGCGCCGACACGATCGATTACAGCCCCGACTCGGATGTGCGCACCAGCACACGGCGGCATTCTTCGCACCGAAGAACCTCGTCCTCGGCTGCCGCCTTCAACGCCGCGACCTCCGTCGGCGGCAACTCCAGCCGGCACCCTTCGCACCGGCCTCGATACAAACGCGCCGCACCCACACCTGCGTGATCGGCGCGGACCTTGTCATACAGCGCCACCAGTTCCGCGGACACCGCAGCTGCCGCCTGTTCCCGCTCGGCAGCGATGCTTGTCTTCTGGGCATCGATGTCCGATTCGATGCCGGCGACCTCCGCCGCGAGCTCCTGCTCGCGTGACTCGGCCGCCGTGACGTCGGAGGTCAACTGCTCGACGGCGGCCTTCGCGCCTTCCACACGCTCCATAACTTCGAGTTCGACGTCTTCGAGTGCGGTCTGGCGCGCTGCCAGGGACTGGATCTCCGATTCCAGGCTCTGCAACTGCTTCGGATCCGTGATCGACCCGGAATCGAGGAGTTCGCGGTCTTTGCGGCTGCGCTCGCGCACAAGGTCCACGTCCGCGTCTGCCTTCAGTTGTTCCCGCTCGAGGTCCGACACGATCGTCTCGGCGGCAATGACTTCTTTGCGCAGCCGCGCGAGGCGCTCGCGCAGATCCGCCAATTCCTGGGTCTGTGTCAGGGAGTTCAGGCGGTGCTGCAGCTGTGCCAACTTCGTGTCGTGCTCTTGGACGTCCAGCAGCGCGAGCTGCTCAGCGTGCGGAGCCTTCACGACGTCCTCCCGATGTGTGCCGACCACGGCGAGGTGTCGATGGTCGAAACCGATGTGGTCACGGTACCGGGGCCCATGTCCTCGTCCAGGCTCGCGGCCGCTTGCGGCAACCACAACCACTCCGCAGCCCAGTGCGGGACATCGATCAAGGCCTTCCCCGTCGCTAGCAGGTAATCCTGCGCCCGGTGATGTCGAAGGTCTCCGGTGACGTACACGTCGACGGCCGGATCGAGGGACTCCAGCAGCGAATCACCCGCTCCCCCACACACCGCCACCCGGCGCACCGGCGAATCCACATCACCCGCGATGCGGATGCCGTGCTCGGTCGCCGGAAGAACCGACGCTAAACGATCACCAAGTTCTCCCACAGTGGTTGCCTCCGGGAGGTCACCTACGCGACCGGTGCCGACCTGCTCACCGGCGGGATCGATCGCCGT
>CALKMY010000151.1 GCA_938091275.1 Candidatus Nanopelagicales bacterium
CGAGCACCTGCCCATCCGTCCTGGCACCGATGCCCTGTGGCTGGCATCCCTGGCACATCTCGTCACCCAACACACGCGCCTAGCTGCCGCCGAACCATGGATCGATTCTGCGGATTGGGATCAGGTCATGTCGGGTCTTGCAGACTTCTCACCGGAAGCCACCGCCGTCTTCACCGGCATCGATGCAGCCGTGACGCGGCGTATCGCGCAGGAACTGTTGGATGCTCCCAGCGCTGCCGTGTACGGACGCATGGGCACCACAACATCGGGACTCACCAACGACGATGCGGTCACGCCGATGGCCACCCTGGCCTCCTGGCTGATCGACATCATCAACATCGCGATCGGCTCTCTGGATCGATCCGGCGGCGTCATGTTCCCTCTCCCGGTTGCAGGCGGTCCCTCCACTGAGGGGACACCCGGCACCGGTCACGGCGTGCAGATCCCTGGTCGACGGCGCACTCGGGTACGCGAACTTCCCAGCGCTCTCGGAGAGTTCCCCGCGTCCGCTCTGGCTGAGGAGATTGATACACCGGATCCCGACACAGGTGAGCACATACGTGCGGTCTTTATCATCGGTGGCAATCCGATCGTTTCGACTCCCAACCAGGATCGACTCACCGCCGCATTCGGCCAGCTCGATCTGCTGGTCAGTGTCGACCCCTACATCACCGCTACCAGCCGCCTCGCCGACGTGATCCTTCCCGTGGCATCACCGCTGACCCGACCCCAGCACGATGTCGTCTTCAACAACCTGGCGGTACGTAATCAGGCCCGGTACTCGCCCGCACTGCTTCCTATTCCGGATGGCGAGAAGGACGAAACCGAGGTGGTCGCCCAACTGGCCGCCATCGCAGCCGGGATTATCTCCGGCGAGGAGCCGACCGCAGCGCAGATTGATGACCTCATCGCCTACACCGTGGCCGCCCAGGCAGGTAATGATGCCGCTTCCCGAGCCCACGGGCGATCGCCGGAGGAACTGCTCGAGGCGGTCGCGCACCGCAGCGGTGTCGACCGAATCCTGGACCTGCGGATCCGGTCAGGTCCCTACGGTGACGGGTTTGGTGCGTACCCCGATGGGCTGACCCTGCAGCATCTCATCGACACCCCCCACGGAATCGATCTTGGGCCGCTGCAACCTCGCTTGCCCGAGGTCCTGCGGACCCCGTCTGGGCGCATTGATGTTGCGCCGCCCGTGCTGCTCGATGCACTTGCCAGCGCATCACGCCTGCTCGCCAGCAACAGTTCTCCACCGCGATTCACCCTGGTAGGTCGGCGCCACTTGCGCAGCAACAACTCGTGGATGAAAGGTCTGCCCACTCTCACTGGCGGATCCAACATTCCCACGGTGCTCATTCACCCCGATGACGCCTCAGATCTCGGTGTGCTCGACGGAGCGGACGTCACCGTGTCCAGTGCGACGGGTTCCATCACTCTCCCCGCCGCGGTCAGGGATGACATCGCACCGGGATGCCTATGTATTCCGCATGGATGGGCCGAGGCCAACGTCAACACACTTGTTGATGTCGAGGCTATCGATCCCCTTGCGGGGACGTCTGTTTTGAGTGGAATACCTGTTGAGGCCGTTGCCTCCACGTAGGTTGATTGCCTACGACTCCAGGGGAGCTCGGTGTCGCCGAGCCACGCGCGGAACCCACATCAACGCGATTGCGATCGTGACAACTCCCGCAACAACCCCGAACTCCCCCATGATCCACGGACTAGCCGACGCGAACATCAACGGCCACGCACTCTGCACGAGATAGTTCCAGGAGCCGTGAGCAAATGTCGCACCCCATACGTCTCGGTGCTTTTCCCATAGGGCGCCAACGAAGAAGCTGAAGCCCGAAATCGCCAGCGCGAACAGCACAAGGTTTGCCCACATCGGGATGCCGGTATTCGAGTACACGCCGGGGACGAAGATCACCGGCACGTGATACGCGAACCAAATCACGAGTAAGAGGGAGTTCGCGCTGAGAAAGGAGCGGGTGCGTCGCAGCTGGGGCAGCAGGTACCCGCGCCAGCCGAGCTCCTCACCGAACGCAAACACGGACGCTTGCAGAAGTCCGATCAATACGGCAGCGATCGTCACGTTCCAACCAAGGAAGGTCATCTCCGCAAACGGAACGAAGGTAAGCAGCCCATACGCAACTGCCATTGCCACGGCCGGGATAAGCGCCAACAGCAGCGTCAGAACTGCGGGACGTCCGAACGTGATGTGCTGCTTGGTGATCACGCGGCTGATCAAGGCCGAGATCGCGGGCACCGCCATGAACCCGACCACGAGTACCTGGGCGATGGATTCATCGACGATGTACATCCCCACAATCAGGGGTGTTCCGAGCACGACAACAGAGAGGATGAACGTGCGAATGGCTCGTCGAGCATCCACGTCGACGGAGGTGCTCATGTCAACAGATCAGGCTGCGCGAGACGTCGAGCGCACTAACTGTCGTAGCGATTGGGACCCGGTGTTCCCGGCAGAACGTAAAAGACGAACAGGACGACGCTGCCGATGGGAACGAAGACGAGCAAATACCACCAGCCGGATAGGTCTCGGTCGTGAAGGCGCCGCACAGAGACTGCAATAGACGGCAGGATGAACGCGAGCACGATCACCATGAAGATCAAGACCGAGAGCCATTGCAGGAATCCCACGTTTTGGAAGATGATCAACACGATGGTCAAGACGATCGCTGCGGCGAATTGCACGATGCCCAAGAAAAGGGCCCACCACCAAAACTCGGAACGGACGGCCCGTCCGTCGAAATCGCCGTACTTCTTCCAACAGGTGCGTACCGAGTCACCGAACCCCATGATGTCGCCTCTCATCTCCGTCAATTACTGGCAAGGCTCAGAGTAGTGCGCCGCAAAGCGTCGGTGGTGGAGATTGGCCGTCGAAATTGGGATTACGTGAGAGTTTCGCTCAGCGAGCGAACTCGCCCCGGTAGTACTCGAAGAGCCATCCCACAATGCCGAGCAGCAGCACGGCACCACCGAGAACGATGACCCAGACGGCAAAGACCAAACCCATGGCGATCGTCGCGGCCCCCAGGGCCACCACGAGTGGCCACCACGAGTGGGGGCTGAAGAATCCGTACTCCGGATCAGCTTCGTCAATTTCACCATCGGAGCGGTCTTCGGGCCGGGGGTACACACGCTTGGCCGTGTAGAGGACGTAGAAGGCAACCAGGAAGGCGAGCGCCCCGGTCAGGACCAGAAGGGTGGTGCCCACCTCATCGCGACTCAGGTACCAGTAGGCACCGCTGATTGCCCAGAAGAAGAGGAATCCGAGTGCGAAGGTCCAGCCTTCGATCTTCACGAGTGGCCTCCACCAGATTGGCTGGCGCTCGTGCTGATTTGAGGTTGCGACCGTGCACTGGGCGGCGCCAACTCCGGATGGTGGAGATCGAATGCGGGGCGCTCAGATCGAATGCGGGGCAGCGACGTGAAGTTGTGCCGCGGTGGCGGGCAGCTCGTTGCCCATTCCAGCGACCCTCCCCATCCCCACGGATCATCGACGGTGACCTTCGGGGCGTTCTTCATGGTCGTCAAGACATTCCAGATGAAGAACAGGGTCGAGATGCCGAGGATTGCCGCACCGACCGTCGAGACGATGTTCAACGTGGTGAAGCCGTCCACCGGTAGGTAGTCCCCGTACCGGCGTGGCATGCCCTGGACTCCGAGCCAATGCTGGACCAGGAACGTCACTTGGAATCCGATGAAGAGCAGCCAGAAGTGGATCTTGCCCAGACGCTCGTTCAACATCTTGCCGGTCATCTTGGGCCACCAGAAGTACAGGCCCGCGAACATGAGGAAGACCACGGTTCCGAAAACGACGTAGTGGAAGTGCGCGACAACGAAGTAACTGTCGGACACGTGGAAGTCCAGCGGCGGAGCCGACAAGATGATGCCGGTCAGGCCTCCGAACAGGAAGGTGACCATGAAACCCATCGTCCACAGCATGGGCGTGTCGAAGGAAATGGAGCCCCGCCACATGGTGCCGATCCAGTTGAAGAACTTCACGCCCGTTGGGACGGCGATCAGCATCGTCATCAATGCGAAGAACGGCAAATACACAGAACCAGTGACATACATGTGGTGCGCCCACACCGCGAAGCTGAGGGCTCCGATCGCCATGGTGGCGAAGATCAAGCCCTTGTAGCCGAAGACGGGTTTACGAGAGAAAACCGGGATGATCTCGCTGGCGATGCCGAAGAACGGCAGCGCGATGATGTACACCTCGGGGTGACCAAAGAACCAGAACAGGTGTTGCCACAAGATGGCTCCGCCGTTTTCGGGCAGGAAGACGACCGAGCCGAAGGTTCTG
>CALKMY010000152.1 GCA_938091275.1 Candidatus Nanopelagicales bacterium
GAGCCGCCTCGGGGATTTGAACCCCGGACCTACGCATTACGAGTGCGTTGCTCTACCCCTGAGCTAAGGCGGCCTGCTCGCTTGAGCCCCGAAAGGCTACCCGGTCGGCTGGAATCTGCGTAAGCGGAGGCTGTTGCCCACAACGAACACAGAGCTAAAGGCCATCGCCGCCCCGGCGATCATGGGATTGAGCAAGCCGGCCATAGCCAACGGGATCGCGGCGATGTTGTAAGCGAAAGCCCAAAACAGGTTGCCCTTAATCGTCGCGAGAGTCCGACGAGACAACCGGATGGCGTCGACGATGCTGCGCGGATCGGAGCGCACCAAAGTGATATCGCTCGCCTCAATCGCAACGTCACTTCCCGACCCCATCGCGATGCCCAGGTCGGCCTGCGCCAGGGCAGCAGCGTCGTTCACGCCATCTCCCACCATCGCCACACACCTTCCTTGGGCCTGAAGATCTCGAACCACAGCGATTTTCGACTCGGGGAGCACGTCGGCCACGACAGAACCGATGCCTACTTGATCGGCTACCGCTTGAGCTGAATGAGCGTTGTCTCCCGTGACCAGCATCGGCTCACCGACGAGCTGCTTGATGTCCGAAACTGCCTGGGCACTGGAGTCCTTCACGGCGTCGGCGATGGCGAAAGCTCCACCGAAAGAGCCATCGACGGCTGTGGCGACGACGGTTCGTCCACGCTCGCGTTGGTCGTCGATCCAGTCGTGCGCAGCTGGCGGGATGGAGATCGACCACTCCTCAACAAGCCAGGTTGGTCGACCCGTGACCACTGTGGAACCGTCGACCACTCCCCGGACTCCTTGACCTTGGGTGCTCGAGAACGCCTCGACTGGTCGGATCTCGTTGGTCGCAGCGGCAAAAGCACGACCGATGGGATGTTCGGACGCCGATTCGACAGCGGCGGTCAATTCGTACGTGTCGGGTCGGTCGGCCTCGATGAGGGCATCCACAACGCTCATCCGACCTTGCGTCAGAGTCCCGGTCTTGTCCAGCACGATGATGTCGACCTTTCGTGTGGACTCGAGAATCTCCGGACCGCGAATGACGATTCCCATTTGTGCTCCACGCCCCGTTCCCACGAGAAGCGCCGTGGGAGTAGCCAACCCAAGCGCGCACGGGCACGCGATGATCAACACAGCGACTCCCGCAGTGAATGCGAACGCAAGATCGGCTCCGGTAATGGACCAACCAACGACCGTGGCTAGCGAAAGGACGATCACGATCGGGACGAAAATGGCTGAGATTCGATCGGCGAGGCGCTGCACGGGAGCCTTCTTCGTTTGTGCATCCTCAACGAGAGCAGCAATTCGCGCCAGGTGCGTGTCGACTCCCACACGAGTTGCCTGCACCACCAGTCGGCCAGAGGTGTTGATTCCGGCACCCACCACAGCAGCGCCGGGACCGACATCCACCGGCATCGGTTCCCCGGTCAGCAGACTGATGTCTACGGACGATTCACCATTGATCACTCGACCGTCTGTTGCCACCTTTTCCCCGGGGCGCACAAGAAAGTGATCTCCCACGGCAAGTTCGTCAATGGCGATCGTTCGTTCACGCCCGTCACTCACCACCGTGACGTCCTTGGCTCCGAGGGACAACAGCGCGGTAAGAGCCTGACTGCTTCTGCTCTTGGCGCGAATTTCGAAATACCGGCCGAGCAAAATGAAGGTGGTGACGGCCGCAGCGACCTCCAAATAGATCTCGCTGTTGCTGGCGCCTTGGGAGGGCAGCAGGTGGAAGGACATGCGCATTCCTGGATCGCCTGCTCCCCCAAGAAAGAGCGCATACAACGACCACACAAAGGCCGCGCCTACGCCTAGGGAAACCAAGGTGTCCATGGTCGCCGCGCCGTGGCGCAGATTCGTCCACGCTGCCCGGTGGAAGGGGAGAGCACCCCAGGCAACGACGGGTGCCGCGAGAGCGAGGCTGATCCACTGCCAGTAGTCGAACTGCAGGGGCGGGATCATCGCGAGAGCAACCACCGGCGCGGTCAAAATCGCACTAATCGTCACGCGACGGCGTAGATCACGGAGTTCTGGGTCATCGTGCGCGTGCTCGGGATCGAATTCAACTCTCGGCCTTTGCGCCGTGTATCCCGTTGCTTCGACGGTCGCGATCGCGTCATCGATCGATGTGCCTTCCGGTAGGGCGATGTGGGCTCGATCGGTCCCGTAGTTGACGGTGGCTATGACCCCCGGCATTCGGTTCAGCTTCTTTTCCACACGCGCCGCGCAGGAGGCACATGTCATTCCCGTGATGTCGAGATCGACCTCGGTCACAGCAGATGCGGGCGTGCTCATGGCTTGCTAGTCGCTGATCTCGTATCCGGCTTCATCCACTGCGGCGCGAACGAGGTTCGTATCCAGGGGATTTTCGCTGGCAACGGTGACACGGGAGTTGCCGTTCACTACGAGCTCGATATCCACGGCAATCACGCCCTCCAGTGCAGAGATTTCCTCGGTCACGGCGATGACGCAGTGGTCACATGTCATGCCGCGCACGGCGTATTGCTGGGAGAAGCTCATCTGCTGCCCTGTCTCAACTCTTGACCAGCCGGGCGATGGCCGCGGACGCCTCGGTCACCTTCTCGTCTGCCGCGTCGCCACCATCAGCCATAGCGTGCGCAACGCAGTGGCCGAGATGGTCCTCCAACAGCAGCAGCGCAACAGACTGCAGAGCCTTCGTCGTTGCCGACACT
>CALKMY010000153.1 GCA_938091275.1 Candidatus Nanopelagicales bacterium
GTGAAGGTGCCGCGACGTGTGCAGGAACTGCGAGGAAAGATCGACGCTGCGCACGACGCACTGGCTCAAGAGTTGGGGCGCTCCCCCACCGTCGCCGAGATCGCCGCACGCGCCGATGTCGATCCAGCCGATGTTCTCGACTCCTTGGAACTCAGTCGCGCCCGAAGCACGGCACCGATCGACGCAACCTCCGACGGCGAGGTTCCCCTCGCCGACACTCTCGGAGATCTGGATGCCTCGTTGACCGACATCGAGAACGCCGAAACCATCAAGCGACTCCTTGCGACGCTCAGCGAAGATGAGCGCGCCGTCGTGGCGTTGAGATTTTTCGACGGCCTGACCCAAACCCAGATAGCCGAGCGCGTCGGCGTCTCTCAGATGCAGGTCTCGCGGATTCTCACTCGATCGTTGGAGAAGTTGCGGGCTGGCCTGGCCGCCGGCTAACTACGCTTCCCCCGTGGCCAACGACGACTCCCACGCGGTGACCGGCGACCTCGCCCGACTGCGTGACTGGTGGGCCGAGCGCCGCGGTGACCGAGAGCGATCGATCACCTGGATCCTCGACCCCGCGGACGAAGATGAGGCGCGCAGAGCCGTGGACGGCGCGATTGACAGCGGCGCCACGCTGATTGCCCTGCACATCGACGGCGACGATTCCGCGTCGCGGGCCGCGATCGCCTTCGTAGCGAATGTACCGGCGACCGCCGTCGTCGAACAGCGGCCAGGAAACAGTGATCACGCATGGATGGAGGCCGTGGCCGAGGTTCGCGACCTCCTGGAGCCCTTCCGGGGTGTTCCCCCCGAGGACGATGGCGTCGATTCGGCAGCACACGCTCTCCCCGCCCCCAAAGCCCACGCCGCACAGGCCGCGATCACGTCCGCTGCCCAGCGCGAGACAGCGATCATCTTCGATGGTCTCGCCGCCCACGCGGGCGCCGCACTAGTGAGCACCGCTGATTCACGCGCCCGAGAGTGGATGCTGCCTGCCACGTCCTCCACCGACCCGGCTATCCGCGAGGCCCAAACCCTTCTCGATATCGAGCCGGCTACCCATTTCGGCACCAACGGCGGCGATGCGACGTCGCTGCGCGCAGTTCTGTCGCTGCTCGACGTCGTCGATCCTGCGTGATCCCCACTGATCGAGGATTCGTCGCTAATCAACCAGGCTGCCTCAGCCGTCCGCCCGGACGTTGCTCGCGACGAACGGCGCCTTCACCACCGCGAACGGGACGTGTCGGCCACGAACATCGACCACGACCTCATCATCGATACTCACCGATGCGTCCACCAGGGCCAACGCGATTCCCTCCTTCAAGGTCGGAGAGAACGTGCCGCTGGTGACCTCCCCCACCGTCGCGCCCTCGGAACTCAGAACATCCATGTGTGACCGAGGGACAGCCCTTTGCGTGGCACGCAACGCTCGTAGTCGCCGCGCAGGACCGCTCTCCCGCTGACGCACCAGAGCCTCGCGTCCACCGAACGCTGGCTTGTCCCAGCCGATGGCCCAGGACATACCGGCCTCCACCGGAGTGATCGACGGTGAAATGTCCTGCCCGTGCAGCGGGTAACCCATCTCGGTTCGCAGGGTGTCGCGAGCGCCGAGGCCCGCCAATCCCCCGCCGACGCCCTCGGCCGCTCCCGCTAGCTCATCCCACAACTGCTCCACCACGCTGTTCGGAGCGATCAACTCGAAGCCGAGTTCTCCGGTGTAGCCGGAGCGGCACACCGTGATCGGCTCGTCCCGCCACGACGCCACCGCGAACGCCATGTAGTCCATGTCCGTGGGCAGGTCCACGGCTGCCAGCACGTCCGCGGACTTCGGTCCCTGAACCGCGATGATGCCGTGCGTCAACTGCTGATCATCGATCGTGATCGATTCCGGAGCCGCATCCTCGAAGATCCCCACGATGGTTGCCGCGTTCGCAGCGTTCGGGACGATGTAGACGCCATCGTCGCCCCACTTGTAGACGATCACGTCGTCGACGACGCCTCCGGCGTCGTTACACACCATCGAGTACTGCGCCTGACCGACACCGATGCGATCAAGATCATTGGCCACGATGGAATTCACGAAGTCCGCGGCCCCGGTGCCGAAGATCGCCACCTTGCCCATGTGGGAGACGTCGAATATCCCGACCGCCTCGCGCACGCTCGCGTGCTCGGCGACCGTTCCGTTGTATTCGATGGGCATATCCCAGCCACCGAAATCGGCCATCTTCGCGCCGGCATCAAGGTGTCGGCCATGCAAGGGAGTGCGAGAGAGCATCGTCCGACCGTAGTCCTCGGCCACCGACCAGCGCCGCAGATTAGGGTTCCTCGCATGTCTCTTCTCAGCCTGGCCACCACCAAACCGGCCACTACCACTGCCGACTCCCTCCTCGTCACCATCACCCCCGGTCGCGGGAAGAAGGTGGTGGTTCACGGCGCGGGCATCACCGCGAGCCAGGGCACGAAGATCGCCGAGGCCCTGCAGGCCGTGTCCGCCACGGGCAAGGCCGGCGAGATCACCCGCGTGCCGTCGCCCACCTCGATCAAGGCATCGACCATCGTCGCCGTCGGACTCGGTGATCGAGACGCAGACACCGATGGCGAAAAGCTCCGCCGCGCGATCGGATCGGCCGTTCGCGGGTCAACGGGACAGCGCAAAATCGCGATCGTTCCTCCCGACACCGACGACTCCACGATCGCCGATGTTGCGATGGCAGCCCGCCTCGGTGCCTACGCGTTCACCGCGTTCAAGTCCAGCGACCCGGCGACCGCTCGTCCCGTGCGCACCGTCGCGATCCTCGTCCCGGCTCCCGCGGGCGCCGCGCGAGACATCATCGATAGAGCTGAGACGGTCGGCGAGGCCGTGTGCTTCACCCGCGATCTCGTCAATACCCCGCCGAACGCCCTCGCGCCGGCCGACCTCGCCCAGGCGGCGAAGGACTCCGTGGCAGGTCTGCCCGTCACGGTGAAGATCTGGGACGAGAAGGCCCTTGAGAAAGACAACTGCGGCGGAATCCTGGGAGTCGGCAAGGGCTCGTCGCGGCCGCCGCGCCTGGTGCGCATGACGTACGCGCCCCGCGGTGCCACATCGCACGTGGCCCTCGTCGGCAAAGGCATCACCTTCGACACCGGCGGCATCTCCATCAAGCCGGCGGCCAACATGGACGAAATGAAAGCCGACATGTCCGGTGCAGCGGCCGTGATCGGCGCCATGCGCGCGATCGCGTCGCTCGGGCTCGGCGTGAAGGTCACCGGTTGGGTGCCGGCCGCGGAGAACATGCCCAGTGGCACCGCGCAACGCCCCGGTGACGTGCTCACGACCTACAGCGGGACCACCGTAGAGGTTCTGAACACCGACGCCGAGGGTCGACTTGTTCTCG
>CALKMY010000154.1 GCA_938091275.1 Candidatus Nanopelagicales bacterium
GGTCGGGCGTCGTGATCGAGGAAGACGGTCATCGGCCATCCACCGTGCCCGGTCATCGCCACCGTGGCATCCATGTAAACAGCGTCGATGTCCGGACGCTCTTCACGGTCGACCTTGATCGCGACGAAGTTCTCGTTCACCTGCGCCGCGATGGTTTCGTCCTCGAAAGATTCATGCGCCATGACGTGGCACCAGTGACAGGCCGAATACCCGATGGACAAGAAGATCGGAACACCGCGGCGCCGCGCCTCGTCGAAGGCATCCTCTCCCCACTCCCACCAGTCCACCGGGTTATGCGCGTGCTGCAACAGGTACGGAGAGGTTGCGTCAACTAGGCGATTGCTCACCCTTCGATCCTCTCGCAGCAGACGCGCACTCGCCCTTCGCACCCCCAGCCACACCGGCATTGGCCACGCACCAAGACGTCGGCGCCCTTGGTGCACATCCGCTCTTGTCCGGGGTCAGAGATACTGCTCGCGTGCTGCTTTCTGGCCTGTCACCCTCGGCTCCCTCCTGGCGACGGGCAAGCTTCATCGCCGCACTGGGAATCGTCGGGGTCCTCTCGCTCCTGGCCTCGACCATCGTTCCGGCGGATGTTGCCGCCGAGGCAGGCACTCCGGAATCCACTCTGCGTCTGCTGCTGCTGATTCAGCCACTCGTGCTCGTCGTGGGGGCTTCGATTCTCGGCGATCGACTCACCGCGACCACGTGGCTGCAAGCTCCGTTCATTTCACGCTCGCGCAGCGTTTCCGTCACGTCGGCGTTCATCGCTGCCGTCGTCGGAGCCCTAATCGTGGGCACCACCCTCGTTGGCTACAACTGGATTACCACCGAAGTTGCACCGTTGACCCTGGTCTCGGGAACGTCCTTGAGTCCGGTTACCGCAATTTTGTACGGCGGGATCACCGAAGAAGTGCTCATCCGTTGGGGATTGATGGGCTTTCTCGTGTGGCTCGGGATGAAGGTCATCCGACAACCGCGAGGTGAACGGCCTCCCACGTCGATCATCGCTTCGGCGACGGTGGGTTCAGCCGTCGTCTTCGCGCTGCTTCATCTACCGGCTCTCCTCACGCTGGGTGATCCCTCAGCGCTCGTCGTCTGGGCAGCCATGGGCGCCAATATCATCGCGGGCGTGACGTTCGGCGTCGTCTTCGCCGCGCGTGGCTTGGAGTCCGCCATGGGCGCTCACGCGGGAGCGCATGTGGTCGCTGGAATCCTGACCGCGATCCTGCCCTTCACGTAACGCCAGCTAT
Source organism: Candidatus Nanopelagicales bacterium (assembly GCA_938091275.1). Taxonomy (GTDB): domain Bacteria; phylum Actinomycetota; class Actinomycetes; order S36-B12; family S36-B12; genus S36-B12. The sequence goes on from CALKMY010000154.1 coordinate 1,254, forward strand.
TCGTAACGCCGGCTACTCGCAGCGCCGGCGACATGTCAGGTCGGTTAGTGCGGCACGGCGAGATTCAGTAGGACAACGCCGATCACGATCAATCCGATTCCGACGATGGCCATCACCGACAGGTGTTCGCCGAATATCAAGACCCCCGCAAGCACGACACCCACGGTTCCAACCCCGGCCCAGATCGCATAGGCCGTGCTCAATCCGATCGTCCGCAGCGCGAAAGCCAACAGAACGAAGGAGACGATGTAGCCGATGACCACCCCCGTGGACGGAAGCCACTTAGAAAAACCATCGCTCACCTTGAGCATGACCGTTCCGAAAACCTCGAAGGCAATTGCCCCGGCTAGGAGAACCCAACCCATGATTCCTCCCCACTTCCTGTCGCACGGGCGGCTACGCGCCGCTCTGTGCAGCTACCCGCTGCCATAAGCCCAAAATCATCCTGCCAGTGACAGACTGCGGTTATGGACCTTCGAGAGCAACTAGGGCAGGTCGCCGGTTCTGCATCTCCCGCCCAGTCCGAGCGGGCACAGCAGCTCCTCGACGCTCTCGACAGCGGCCCGTGGGACGATTCGACCGAGGCGGCAGCCCGAGAGCTGATCGACGCGTACCTACACGACCCCTACCTCACCAAGGGCCACTAGATGTTCGATGACGCCAAGTACATGGCCAAAGAAGCCGTGGATCGCAACAACGCCCTGGCCGATCTTGATCAACAGCGCAGCGAAGACACCGTGCGCGCCTGGTCACGCAATGCAGTGGTCCGTCGGGGCGTCTCGGTCCTGCTCGCTGTGGTGACCGTCGCGATTCCGATCATCACTGGATTGAGTGAGCCGCGAGTGTTCGTGACGTTCGTTCTGGTGTGGATCGCCGTTCTGGCTCTCGCCCGGACGGCAATGCGGGCGAATGCGCCAGCACCCGTCGGACGAGTTGACTTCATCGTGCTGGCCGGGCTGTGTGCCCTCAGCGCCGTGGTAGCAATTAGCGCTCAGACCGATGTGAACTTAGAAGCCGGCGTCACGGCGACGGCTGGCGTCATCGTGGCGGTCGGTGCCGCTGCGCTCGCCGCTCCTGTGATCGCGCGCTGCTGGCGCTCATCACCTACTTTGTGAATCCCTCTTTCAGGCCCTGAACGACGGACGTCAGTTCACTTGGCACGACCCACACTTTGCTCGCCTCACCGTTCGCGATCTCTGGGAGCGTCTCGAGATATCGGTGCGCGAGAGCGGACGGCGTGGGATCCGCCTCGTGCAGCGCGCTGTAGACCTTCTCGACCGCAGCAGCTTCACCATCGGCCCGAATGACCTGCGCCTTCGCGTCCGCCTCGGCGCGGAGAACCTCTGCTTCGGCCTGTCCCTGTGCGGTAAGGACGGCGGACTGTTTGGCGCCCTCTGCGGTCAAGATGGCTGACTGCTTCTCACCTTCTGCCGTCAAGATCGCCGCGCGTCGTTCACGCTCGGCTTTCAATTGCTTTTCCATAGCCTCTTGAACGGACGGCGGCGGATCAATGGCCTTCAGTTCAACTCGGTTCACGCGGATGCCCCAGCGACCCGTGGCTTCATCGAGAACACCGCGGAGTTGACCGTTGATCGCGTCACGCGAGGTCAGAGTCTCTTCCAGATCCATCGACCCGATGACGTTACGCAAAGTCGTCACGGTCAATTGCTCGATACCGACGATGTAGCTGGAGATTTCGTACGTGGCCGCCTTCGGGTCGGTCACCTGGAAGTACACGACGGTGTCGATAGAGACAACCAGGTTGTCCTCGGTGATCACCGGCTGCGGCGGGAAAGAGGCGACTTGCTCCCGCATATCCACTCGCTCGCGAATCCGATCCACGAACGGCACCAGGATGCTCAGACCCGGCGCCAGGGTGCGTTGGTAGCGACCGAAGCGTTCGATGATGGCGGAGCTGGCTTGGTTGACGATCACGATCGTCCGCCACAGCAAGAGAGCGACGACGATGAGTGCGAAGACGACACCGCTGATGAATGCGATCATCTGATTTCTTCTCCTTTGACCGTTGGTCTACTGACGGTCGTCTGTTGACGGCCGCTTGTTCGTTAGTCGATGGGGTGGAC
>CALKMY010000155.1 GCA_938091275.1 Candidatus Nanopelagicales bacterium
AATCCTCGTAGGAGGCGTCCTCCACCAGCCCGAGGTACACAGCCATCTTGCGCATTGCGCCAGCCATCGCCCACCTCCGAGATGTCGTCTTTCGCCCTCACGGACGCGTCTGCGGCGACCGTGACTTGCTCCTTCTCTGACGCTACTGCACCGGGGGGCGTTCCCCGAGTATCGCTCCCCCGATACGCACCTGTGTCGCCCCTGCGGCGACACCGGCTTCGAGGTCGTTGCTCATGCCAGCCGAAATCTCCCGGGCATGCGGCCAGGACTTTCGCAAACGCGCCGAAATCTCGTGCAACCGATCGAATGCCGCCCGTGGATCCATGCCGGTGTCCGGGTGGGGTGCCACCGCCATGACGCCCGCCAAGTGCAGAGCCTCGTGCCTAGCCACGTCCTCGGCGAGGGATTCGACGTCATCGGGATCGACTCCCCCGCGTCCTGGGTCAAGAATCGGATCCACACTCACCTGCAGCAGGACCTGCATCGGTTTCCTGTCGAATCGTTCCACGGCACCGGCAAGAGGCGCGATGAGTTCGTGCCGGTCGATCGATTCGACGACGTCCGCCCATCGGGCAATGGACGACACCTTGTTGCGCTGTAAGCGACCGATCATGTGCCAGTGGAGGTCTTCGCTGCTCACATCGGCACGTTTGGCTCGGGCCTCCTGATCTCGGTTTTCTCCGACATCGGTGACTCCAAGTTCAGCGAGGAGCGAGACGTCACTAGCGGGGAAGGTCTTCGTCACGACGACAAGTTGAACCTGGTCGTCGTCTTCCATTCGACCAGCAGCGTTCCGCGCAGATTCGATGCGCTCGCGAACATCATGAAGTCGCTGCGCCAGGACCTCTCGCCTTGTCGCCGTCACGATTCGTCCGCATCATGCGACGTGGCAGAGATCACGGCCAGTGCCTGTCGACCCGAACGCCGACTGCGAGCCTGTGCCATCGAACGGCGATAGCTAAACCATGTTGCCGATTCATACGTGCACTCCCTGCCCTTTAGGAGTTCTTCGCCGTCGATAGCGATACCCAGTTCGATGAGCCGCTCCTTGCTCCCGGCGCGAATGTCGATGCCAAAACCGTCGTCCTTCTGGTCGTGCGGAGCCCACTGCGTATGCACGGGTTGCTGCACACCAGTTACCAGAGCCGCGTGCGCGACACGATCGCTCACCGCCGCTCGCACCGCATCGTGCCGCTCGGCATCCACTCGGTAGCACTCGCCACAGATCGCAGGACCAAGAACCGCACCGATGTTTTCCGCTCCAGCGCTGGTCATCTCGGCGACTACCGATCCGATCACGTCTTCCACGAGCCCCTTCCATCCGCAGTGTGCAACGCCTAGCACGGGCGTGCCGTCGCGCCGATGACCATGAAGACCGATGATGGCGCAATCGGCACCCAACGCCACCAAGCCGATGTCGTTCCTATCGGTCACCAGCGCATCGACATCAGCGAACGTGTCCGGGGTTGTCACCCACGCCACATCAGCGCCGTGCGACGCCGCAATGAAGGCCAACCCCTCCTGCGCCTTCAGGGCCGATGCCAAGTGCCGTCGATTGGTCTGCACCGCATCTTCGTCATCACCGACATGATCGGCGAGATTTCCCGCTGCGAAGTCACCGACGCTGCGCCCACCATCGGCCCGTGAGATGACGTACGTGCAGGACGCACCCGATGACGCGTGACGTGGACACGACCACGTGCCAGCGAGTGTCCGTAGGTCGGGGAAGGCCCTACTGCCACTCGCGTCCGTTGCCACGCGCTACCTCAGGAAGTCTGGAACGTCCAAGTCGTCGTCGGAATCGGCGAATACCGCTGCCTTCGGCTGTTGCACGGCCGGAATATCTCCCGTCGCATCGGTGGATCGAACGGGAGCCGCCACCTTGCGGATCGGAGGCTCACCACCTTCGAAACCCGCAGCGATGACCGTCACGCGAACCTCATCACCCAAGGTGTCGTCGATGACAGCACCGAAGATGATGTTCGCCTCGGGGTGAGCGGCGTCACTGACGAGTCGAGCGGCTTCGTTGATCTCGAACAGGCCCAGGTCACTACCGCCGGATACCGACAACAACACTCCGTGGGCTCCATCGATTCCCGCTTCTAGGAGGGGGCTGGAAATGGCCTTTTCTGCGGCCTGCATTGCCCTATCCTCGCCTCGCGCCGATCCAATGCCCATCAATGCGGACCCGGCCGCGTGCATCACGCTCTTGACATCGGCGAAGTCCAAGTTGATCAATCCGGGTGTCGTGATGAGATCCGTGATGCCTGAGACGCCTTGCAGTAGAACGTGATCGGCTTGCCGGAACGCGTCGATCACGCTGATCTCGCGATCTGCCAAGGACAACAGGCGGTCGTTCGGAATGACGATGAGCGTGTCGACCTCGGCGCGCAAATCCTCGACGCCCTGATCGGCCTGCACTTGCCGACGGCGACCTTCGAAGCCGAACGGACGCGTGACAACGCCGATGGTGAGTGCTCCGAGAGACCGGGCAACCTGGGCAACGATCGGTGCTCCACCGGTGCCGGTTCCACCGCCTTCTCCCGCGGTGACAAAGACCATGTCGGCGCCCTGGAGGACTTCCTCGATCTCTTCGATGTGATCTTCCGCCGCCTTGCGCCCGACCTCCGGGTTCGCGCCGGCTCCGAGGCCCCGCGTCAACTCCCGGCCGATGTCGAGCTTGACGTCGGCGTCGCTCATCAAGAGCGCCTGTGCGTCGGTGTTGATGGCGATGAACTCCACGCCCTTCAAGCCGACCTCGATCATGCGGTTGACCGCATTCACGCCACCGCCGCCGATACCGAC
>CALKMY010000156.1 GCA_938091275.1 Candidatus Nanopelagicales bacterium
TGCGTTTCACCCCCAGTGGTGCAGCCGTGGCGTCCTTCACCGTGGCGTCTAGTTCGCGGTACATGGACAAGCAGACCAACGAGTGGAAAGACACTGATCCGACCTACCTTCGGTGCAGCGTGTGGCGTCAGTACGCCGAGAACGTTGCCGAGTCGTTGACCAAGGGCTCGCGAGTGATCGTCACCGGCCGCTTGAAGCAGCGGAACTACGAGACGCGGGAAGGGGAGAAGCGAACGTCGTTCGAAATCGATGTTGACGACGTGGGCCCCGCCTTGCGTTATGCGACGGCGAAGGTGAACCGCGTCCAGCGTGGCGGCGGCGGATTAGGCGCAGATTCTGGTGGTGCAGCACCTGCGGAGGATCCCTGGACCACAGGCGGAACAACCGACAACTTCGACGAACCCCCTTTCTAGACAGCACAGACGTACTTCAGAAAACAGGAGAAACCAATGGCACGCGACAACAAGCGCGACAAGCACCAAGCGCAACAGCGGATGGTGAAGGCGAAGGCCTGCCCCTTCTGCAAGGAAGGCGTGGAGGGAATCGACTACAAGGACATCACCCTGCTACGCAAGTTCATCTCCGACCGCGGCAAGATCCGGGCGCGGCGAGTGACCGGAACCTGCACCCAGCACCAACGGGATATCGCGATGGCGGTCAAGAACGCTCGCGAGGTGGCCCTTCTTCCCTACACGTCAACGGCTCGGTAAGGGGACGCAACATGAAATTGATCCTTACCCAGGAGGTCGCCGGACTCGGCGACGCTGGAGACATCGTTGAAGTCAAGGATGGCTACGGACGCAACTACCTGCTCCCGCGCGGGTTGGCTATCGGCTGGACCCGGGGCGGGGAGAAGCAGGTCACCCAGATCAAGCGGGCCCGTAAGGCCCGGGAGATTCGCAGTCTCGATCACGCCAAGGAAGTCAAGGCGGAGATCGAAGCTCTGAGGGTCAACGTCCCTGCGAAGGCGGGGGACAGTGGCAAACTCTTTGGCTCGGTGACCAACACCGACGTTATGAACGCCATTAAGGCGGCCGGTGGCCCGCTGGTCGAGAAGCGCAATGTGCAGATCTCGGCGCCCATCAAGAAGACCGGTAGCCATACGGTCGCGATCGATCTCCACCCGGATGTGGTGGCGCGGGTAACCATCGAGGTAGTGCCGAGTTAGCAGCGGATGCCGCTGCTATAGCGAACACGACGGAGGCCGGGATCGAAAGATCCCGGCCTCCATTCTGTTGCGTAGTCAGCGAGAGTGTTAGCTCCCGAACATCCCACCAAGCAGAGTGATGAGGATGAGCAAGACCCACAGCGCCAAGCCGACGATGCCGAGAATGAAGCCAGCCTTGGCGGCTCCACCGTTGGTTGCGAGTCCCTGCTCAGCCTTCGCCATTCCCATCTTCCCGAAGACGATAGCGAGAACACCACCGATCAAGGGAAAGCAGAAGAACTGAACGATGCCGAGCACCAGAGCAGCAGTTCCCAGTCCATTCTGGGGAGCCGCCGGCTGAGGACTCGGAGGGGTTACTTCAGACATGTTGCCTCCTTCACAAGGCAACCGTAGTAAATCGAGTGGCGTCTGTAGAAGAAATCGGGAATGTGACGGATATCGGTCGACATTCGCGGGAGGATGAAGCGCCCGTGAGGAGGGCGAACGAGAGGAGAATGCAATGGGCTTCGGACAAGCCATCTCTACATGTCTTTCGAACTACGCGAACTTCAATGGCCGCGCCCGCCGGTCGGAATTTTGGTGGTTCTGGCTTTTCGTGGTGATCGTTCAGGTGGTCGTTCAGACGCTGATCGCAGTGATCGTGGGAACCGACTCGATCCTGTACTCACTGCTGGTGTTTGTGCTCGCCATCGCTTTGGCGATTCCGCTGTATGCGGCAGGCGCTCGACGTCTCCACGACACCGGAAAGAGCGGCTGGCTGCAGTTGCTGGTGCTTATTCCTTGCGCGGGAATCATCATCATGATCGTGCTCTGGGCTCAGCAGGGTTCAGGAGTCGACAACCAGTACGGAGCTCCACCCGCGTAACCCCTCGTCGCTGTTGACGTGAGCTACCGGTCCAAGTGATCCGGTAGCCCACGCACGAGGCCATCGGTGGCGGCCTCGATCATGCTCAAGACAGCGCCGAATCCGTCCCGTCCGCCGTAGTACGGGTCGGGAACGTCCAGCTCCGGATGCGGAGCCTCGAGATGCGCGAGCGCTGGATCAAAACTCCGCAGCATGTGAACGTCTGGCTCGCTGTCCGTCATCGTCGCGAGAGCGAGCAGGTCCCGGTAGTTCATCGAATCCATGGCGAGCACCAAGTCCAAGCCGTCGAACCAATCGGCATCGATACGGCGTGAAATGTGACCCTCGAGTTGGTAGCCGTGGCTGGCGAGTGTCGACAGGGAACGTGGATCAGCGCCGTGGCCGAGGTGCCAATCGCCGGTACCGGCGGAATCGACCGTCACGAGCGAGCCCAGTCCTGCCGTGGTGGCGCGATCCCGGATGACAGCTTCGGCGATCGGTGAGCGGCAGATATTGCCTAAGCAGACGGCGGTGATGCGAAACGGCGTCGATCGGGGTGACGGGGAGGACACGTCCGTCATGTTATTCAGACGCGCGGGAAATATTCATCCCCAGGCTGGGGAAGAAAAATCACGCTCACATCCCTCTCAGTTCAGAGAAATTCATATGGCCATCCCCAGATTGTCCCCACGTTGTCCTCAACCTCTCGACGGTT
>CALKMY010000157.1 GCA_938091275.1 Candidatus Nanopelagicales bacterium
GCCACAGCAAGAGAGCGACGACGATGAGTGCGAAGACGACACCGCTGATGAATGCGATCATCTGATTTCTTCTCCTTTGACCGTTGGTCTACTGACGGTCGTCTGTTGACGGCCGCTTGTTCGTTAGTCGATGGGGTGGACAAGGGCAGTTGCCCCGTCGATCCGGGTGACGACAAGTTTGGTTCCTGATCCGACAGGCTCAAGGGTGATGTCCGGATCCAGGCGCGCTGTCCATTCCTCACCGCGCAACTTCATCCGTCCGTCGCGTTCAGTGATTTCCGTCAACGCATAGCCTTCAACCCCCGGCAATGCGTCGACTCCGGTTCGGGCCCCCTTGGGCATGCGACGCAGGTGACGCAGAGCGACCGGTCGGACGAACAGGATCCCTGCAAGTGAGACCGCCGCCGCCACAACGACAGACGCCCACAGCGGGGCTCCGATGAGGCTGACACCTGCGCCCGCGAGCGCACCGATGGCGATGAGGCCGAAGGTGAGGTCGAGAGTGAAAATCTCGATACCCAGCGCGACCGCCGCGACAATCGCCCAAATGGCGGCTGCAGACATCTGCTCACTCCCTTCCTTCCTCAGATTAACCGCGAATGCGCGCATCCACCCGTCGAGGAAGAGTCACATGCTCTGAAATCCTCATAATCAATAATTCGGCCTTGAATAAAGCAGATATGCGGATTATTCTGCTGTTTTGTGACGCACTTACGGATTAGTGAAGCAGCCGCACTCCTGGGAGTGAGTGACGACACCGTTCGTCGGTGGATCGACTCCGGTCGCCTGACATCCACGTCGGACACCGGTCCGGCCACCGTGCTCGGGTCTGACGTCGCACGCCTGATGCGCGAATCCGCACCAGAACTTCCTCACCTCAACGTGTCCGCCCGCAACCGATTCCCCGGCATTGTCACCCGTGTAGAGAAGGACGGCGTGATGGCACTTGTCGAGATCCAGTCCGGCCCGCACCGTGTCATCTCACTGCTGAGCAGGGAGGCGGTCGAGGACCTCGGAATCGAACCGGGTGTGCGCGCCGCCGCGAGCGTCAAGTCCACGAACGTCATCGTGGACACTGCGTGAAACGTGCGGTGTCTGTGCTGGTGGCGGCGTTGTTATGGCTCACTGCCTGCTCCAGCGACGACACCAACACCATTACCGTCTCCGCTGCCGCTTCGTTGACGGATTCGTTCACTGCGCTCGGCGCCGCCTTCGAGCAAGACAATCCCGGCATCGCGGTGCGATTCAATTTTGCTGGCAGCTCCACGCTGGCGGAGCAGCTCGCTGCCGGTGCACCCGTCGATGTTTTCGCAGCCGCATCATCAGAAGCCATGGACCGAGCCGTCCAGGCAAGCACCGTCAAGCAACCAGAACCCTTCGCAACGAACACACTCGCCATCGCCGTCCCGCCGAACAATCCCGCCCAGATCAGCCGCCTCGACGATCTCGCACATCCCGACATCACCATCGTCGTGTGCGACGTTCCAGTTCCCTGCGGCGCCGCCACGCAGCGTCTGTTCGATGCGAACGCTCTGTTCGTGGTGCCTGCCAGCCTGGAACGCGATGTCCGCGCCGTGCTGACAAAGGTCATCCAGGACGAAGCCGATGCCGGCATCGTCTATCGCACCGACATCACGGCCGCCGGGGACGGAGTCCACGGCATTGACATTTCGAGTGAGTCCAACGTGATCAACTCCTACCCGATCGCCGTTACTGCCACCGCCGACGACAGCTCTCGGGATCTCGCGACTCAGTTCGTGGACTTCGTTCTCAGCGACGATGGTCAGTCGATCCTTCAATCGTGGGGGTTCAAGACCCCATGAGAACGAGCAATGGCCAACGCCAACGCGAACGCCACCACAAACGAGCCCAGGCGCAGGCACCGTCACTGGTGATGGTGCTGGCATTCGTCGCGTTGGCGTTTCTGTTGATTCCGCTGGTCGGACTGTTGCGGGAAACCCCGTGGTCTGAGCTCCCGGAACTCCTCGCGAGCCCGAGGGCCATCGAGGCCTTGCGCTTGTCTTTGGTCTCGTCGATTCTGGCTGCTGCCGTCGCCACGATTCTCGGCGTGCCGCTCGCGTGGGTTCTGGCCAGACGCGAGTTCCGCGGCCAACGCCTGGTCCGTGGCGTGGTGCTGCTTCCGTTGGTTCTTCCGCCGGTGGTAGGTGGAGTGGCTCTGCTGACGGCTTTCGGTAGGCGCGGGTTGCTCGGTCAGTACCTGTATGACTGGTTCGGCATCCAACTCCCCTTCAGTACCGCGGGCGTGGTGATGGCCGAGGCGTTCGTCGCCCTGCCATTTCTGGTACTCACGGTGGAAGGAGCGCTCCGCGGAATCGACCCACGCTTCGAAATGGCCGCACGCACGCTGGGGGCGCCTCCGCGCACTGTCTTCTTCCGCATCACTGTGCCGATGATCTCCGCTTCACTCGTCGCCGGCATCGTGCTTGCCTGGGCACGAGCCCTCGGGGAATTCGGAGCCACGATCACGTTCGCGGGAAATTTTCCGGGAGTCACCCAGACCCTTCCCCTGGCGGTCTACTCGGCACTGGAAGTAAGCAGGGATGAGGCCCTAGCGCTGAGTCTGGTGCTGCTCGCCGTGTCGCTGACCGTTCTGATCTCCCTTCGTGGCCGTTTCCTGGGGAGCAGATCATGAGTCTTGCCGCACACATCACCACCACCGTCGGCACCGTCA
>CALKMY010000158.1 GCA_938091275.1 Candidatus Nanopelagicales bacterium
CCTGCCCGTGGACACTCGTGTTTCCCATCCGGCGAGAGCATCGTCCAACGCGGCCGTGAGCTTGTCCATGTGGCGACCGGTCAATGCCGAGACGTTCACCCGCGGTGCCCACGCCACCATCGCTAGGTCGCGATCGATTTCTCGATCCAGGTATCGGCGTCGATCCTCATCGACCAGATCCCACTTGTTGAAGGCCAGGACGACCGCTCGGCCAGCGTCGATCGCCATCGACAGAATCCGAACGTCCTGCTCGCTGACCGGTCCGGAGGCATCGATCAAGACGATCGCGACCTCGGAGCGTTCAAGAGCGGACTGAGTGCGCAGAGTTGCGTAGTACTCGTGCCCGGCGGACTGCTTGGCTTTGCGGCGGACACCGGCGGTATCGACGAACCACCACCAGGTTCCCTTGATGTCGACGAGTTCATCGACCGGGTCGACCGTCGTCCCCGCGACGTCGTCGACGACCACTCGCTCGCCACCGGCCAACTTGTTCAACAGTGATGACTTGCCGACATTGGGACGCCCCAGCAGTGCAACCCGACGGGGACCGCCGTCGCGACCGATCCCCTTCCCGGTCTCGGGGAGCATGGTGACCAGAACGTCCAGCAGGTCTCCGGCGCGACGACCGTGCAGGGCGGACGTGGGGAAAGGCTCACCCAACCCCAGGGACCACAGCGATGCGGCCGCGAGTTCGGTGTCCGCGTCGTCGGCCTTGTTCGCCACCACCAACACCGGAATGTCTGCCCGCTGCAGGACGCGCGCCACTTCGGTGTCCGCATCGGTCGCTCCAACGGTCGCGTCGAGAACGAACGCGACGGCGTCCGCTTCGGTGAGTGCGCGCTTGGCTTGCGCCGCGATCTGCGCACCCAAGCCGCGTGCGCGCGTGTCCCACCCGCCGGTGTCCATCACCAGGAAGTGCTTGCCGTTCCATTCGGCGTCGTAGGAGACCCGATCCCTGGTGACTCCGGGGACGTCCTCGACAACAGCCTCACGTCGACCGAGGATTCGATTGACCAGGGTGGATTTCCCGACGTTGGGTCGACCAAGGATGGCGAGGGTGGGAAGTTGGGCGGAGCCAGCCACTCGCTCCATGTCCGACAACTCAGTGTCGATATCTCCGAACTCCGCACGGGCGGCCGCCTGGGCGGCCTCAGCCAGTGCCGCATCCTCGCCGGCGGCGGTTGACGTCATCGAGGCGTCATCGACCTGCCACATCGAGACGGAGTCGTCCCCGAACTCCTCGCTTCCCACCGACGGCGGGTAGTCACTACTCACGACGACTCCCGGGAGTCCACCAGGATTTGACGAGCCCACTCCCCCGCCGCTCGGGCACTCATCCGCGAGACTCGATCGGTCGTCAAGTGCTGCGGGAACGCGCGCAGTTCCCCCATGGTCAGCACGATCGGCGATTTGCGGGCCGGCGGATCGGTGGGGCGTTTCGTTTCCGGGGCTTCAACGTGCACGGGAACCACCGGTGCTTGGCTGCGCGCCAAGACGTACCCCAGGTCTTCCACTCCGATCGCGCACACCGCTTCTCCGGAGCCCACCAGGGTGATCGCACGGTCCACGATCTCGACGCCGACCTTCGTCACCGGCATGGCCAAATCACCGGTGACCGACAGCAACGGACCCGGCACCGCGGCTGGACCATCGGCCCACACATGCACCGGCCGAAGGACAGCAGCTTTGATCACCGACGGGGCGGCGATGTTGTTCCAGTCACACAGGATCAGCACCGGTCCGCGCGGTGGGATCGCATCGGCGTTGATCGTGGAGATCCGGTAGGTCGATCGAAGCAGAGGACCCACCAGGTTGCGGGCGTGCGCGGCGAGAGCGGCAGGCATCGCTCACCGGCCTTCTGGTGCGTCCCGCACCAGGGAGATGACCGCATCGACGACGTCGTCGAAGGTCAGATTGGTGGTGTCGATCTCGATGGATCCCTCGGCCGGCGCAAGCGGGGAAATGGCTCGCGTGGTGTCTTTCGCGTCCCGGGCGCGTAGTGCGTCCTCGGTCGCCGACACCGATCCCGCATCGTCCACGTTGACCTCGGCGGCGCGACGTTGCGCGCGGACGCTGGGGTCGGCGGTCAAGAACACTTTGATGTCGGCCTGCGGCAACACCACTGATCCAATGTCGCGACCCTCCACCACGATGCCGCTGCTGGCATGGGCGTGCTCGCGCTGCAGATCGACCATGCCCTGCCGAACAGCCCCCACCGCGCTCACCGCGCTCACCGCGCTGGTGACCAACTCGCCTCGAATCGCCTCCGCAACATCCACCCCGTCCACGCGAATGAACGGCTCTGCGGGGTCGGTCCCGGACTCGATAGCGGGCGCCGCATCCCCGGTCATCAGGGCGGCGACGGCATCGGTGTCCTCCGGATTGATTCCCCTGTCCAGGACGGCCCAGGTGGCGGCGCGGTACATCGCACCGGTGTCCAGGTAGGCGAGACCGAGGCGCGAGGCGACTTCTCGACTGACCGATGACTTGCCGGAACCAGCAGGGCCGTCGATAGCGATCACCAGAGCAGGGGTCACGACTGGCAAGCGTACGCGGGCCGGCAGCTCTCTACGTTCGGACGTCGAACCCGGCCCGCTCCAAGCCCTCCACGAGCGCGTCACGCACGGCCGGCTGAACAAAGAGATCCACGAGGCCACTTGGGCGACCCAGGACGTGCTCGATGCGAACGTCTTCCAAGTTCACGTCTAGATCTCCCGCTGCGACGAACAATCGGGCCAACTCCCCGGGCTCGTCTTTGACCATGACCGGCACAACTGCGTAGCGAGTTGCTGCTGCTCCATGCTTGCCCGGCAAGCGGGAGTGTCCGAGGTTTCCTTGATCCAGGACGTCCTCAAGGCCCGCGGTCTCAGCCTCCGGAGCCAGGGACGACACAGCGCGGTCGATCTGCTCGACCAGGCTGGTCAGCACTCCGGACACCGGGCCGGCGTTCGCTTCGAGAATCTGCATCCATAGGTCGGTGTCGGAGGCGGCGATCCGCGTGGTGTCCGCCAAGCCCTGGCCGGCGATCTTGATTCGCTCGGCCGGTTCGCGCGTCAGCAGCGACGCCATCGCCGATGCCAGGACCTGAGGGGCGTGCGAGACGACGGCAACTGCCATGTCGTGCTCCGCGGGGTCCATGACCTCCACCGCCGCACCGCAGGTGGAGATCAGGCGCCGCGTGCGGGCGAGGTGCTCCTCACCCTCGTGTCCGGTCGGGGTCATGATCCACAAGCGATCATCGAATAAGTCCGCTCGCGCCGCCGATGGGCCGGAGATCTCCCGGCCGGCCATCGGATGGCCACCCACGAGCCGCTCGTGGTCCGCCCCGAGACGGATCGCCTCGTCCAGGATGTGGCCCTTGACCGACGTCGTGTC
>CALKMY010000159.1 GCA_938091275.1 Candidatus Nanopelagicales bacterium
CAATCTGCTCTTGGGTGATGTCCGGGTCCAAGCCTTCCTCCACAATCGAACAGTCGGCGGAGGCATCGTCGTCGGAGGACGAGCACCCGGTCAGGAGGGCGCAGCCGATGAACGCACTGGCAGCCAGTGCCGTCACGCGGGGGGCCGTGAGCTTCATAATTTTTCCTTTCGATCGCGACGCGAGAGGGCGACGATGACGAGCACGATAGCCGTGATCGCTCCGGCAATGAGGAGATACGGCGTGAGGAAGCCCCCGAGAGTGATCACACCCGCGGCCAGGGAGATGAGGGAGTTCCAGCCGCGCTCCAGGCCACCAAGAAAGTCGGGGGTGACGCCCGGGCCGGTCGTTGTACTGGTCAAAGAGATATAGGCCGTGGACATATCCACCTGCCGCGTCAGGTAGTCGCGGCGAGCAGTCAGGGATTCGAGTTCGGCTTGGCGTGCGGAAAGCTCGGATTCGACCGCGACCAGATCTGCCACCGATGCTGCTTGGCTTTGCAGGTCGCGGAGTCTGTCGATGGACTCTTCGAGGGTCGTGATCCGCGCTTCGAGATCGATGACCTCGACCGTGACGTCCTGCGCGTCCACGCTGCTGCTCGTGACCTCACCGAGGGTGTCGATCGAGGCCAGAAGCGTGTCGAGATTCGACGCCGGCACCCGGACGGTCATGTTGGCGGTGGAGTCTTCGCCACTTCCCTGAACGCTCTGGCTCTGCAGTTGGCCCTCGAGATCTGCTGTCAGGTCAGCGATCGCGGAGACTCCGGTGGCGACATCGTCGACATCGACAGACACGTAAGCGGTGCGGATGATCTGCTGGTCTGTCTGGGAGTCGGTGCGAGAGTCTGCGCCACCGTCCACGCCAGCGGCATCCATGCTCATCTCGCTCGCGAGCTCCGGCGTTTCAGCGGCTACCTCGTCGCTGTACGGCGCGTCCTCGAAGGCCGGCGTCGCCCCGTTGCTGCCGCAGCCCGACAGGAGGCCAATGCCCATCGCAGTTACTACGCCTGATGTGGCGAGTGAGACCAGTGACCTCTTCACGCCGTTTAGACGCAACGAACGGTGAGAACGGTTCCCTGTTTCGTCACGGTTTGGTCAAGGTTGACGGGCCAACATCTGCTTGCGGTAGGGCATCAGATCCTTGCTGCGGTTGACGCCGACCACACCTACGAGCTCGTCGCCGCGGTGATATTCCACGATGCACGCGCCGTCAAGATCTCCTTCGACGACGGTTGGCGTGCCCAGACCGGGCATCCCGAAGGACTGCAAGGAGACGTCGTACTGGTCGCTCCAGAACGATGGCAGGGCCGAGAACGGTTCGGGAGTGGTCATCGTGCTCGGATCATCGAGCGACTTCGCGAGTGTGGCGCCGGCGTACTTGCCCAACTCGGTCGGCATATTCCAGTGCTCGATGCGAGACGGTCCGAACGCAAACAGTGCATTCGGGTGTCGAGCGACGTCGCCGACGGCGACTGCGGGTGCCGGGCTGTCGACGACCCGTAGTGATTCGTCCACGAGTACCCCGTCCGAGAGGTCGAGGTCGTTGCCCTCGAGCCATTCGGTATTCGGCACCGAGCCGACCGCTTCGAGAACCACCGTCGCGGGCACGTCGGTGCCGTCGTCGAGACGCATGCCGGTGATCTCGTCGTCGCCGAGGAATCCGGTGATGGTGCGTCCGAGATGGAACCGAACTCCGTGCTCTTCGTGATGATGCTTCATGGCCGCGCCGAGGTCTGATCCCAGGGGCCGGATCATCGGCTCGTCGTCCAGGGCGATGACGTCGACGTCCACTCCGAGTCCGCGAGCGGTCGCGGCTACCTCGCATCCGATGAAGCCGGCGCCCAGGATCGCCAGGCGTTCACCGGAGACGAGTCGGTCGCGCAGGTGTGCGGCGTCGTCGGCGTTTCGCAACAGGACGCGTCCTGCTTCAGGGCCAGGGATAGGCAGTTGGCGCGGGCGGATTCCCGACGCGACGACAAGACCGCGGAAGGACAACGTTTCTCCATCGGACAGTGTCACCGTGCGCTCGGTGAGGTCGCTGGCGATCACGGGGACACCCAGGCGCCACTTGACATCGCCGATGGCGTCCCGGCGGCGAAAGTGCAGGTCCTCAACCCGGACACCGCCCGCGAGTGCTTCCTTAGAGAGGGGAGGGCGGTTATAGGGAAGGTGCGGCTCATCCCCGACGACGACGATGCCGTCCCGATATCCGGCGGCGCGCAGCGACTCGGCCGCACGGAGCCCGCCGAGGCCAGCACCGACGATGATCACCGGGTCGGTCATGCAGTCACGCACCTTTGCTCGGCAACGGGAATCCTGAAATAATACAACATTCAACTAAATATGCTACCTCGTGTGTCTCACGGTCACGCATGACTCGTGCTTGAGGACGTCTCGGAGCGCGCCGAGGGAGC
Organism: Candidatus Nanopelagicales bacterium; assembly: GCA_938091275.1. GTDB lineage: Bacteria > Actinomycetota > Actinomycetes > S36-B12 > S36-B12 > S36-B12. The sequence goes on from CALKMY010000159.1 coordinate 2,412, forward strand.
GCGCCGAGGTCGAGACGACTACTGGTCGCGCAGCATGCGACGGAGAATCTTGCCGGACGCGGACTTCGGGATCTCCTCAGTGAACACGATGTCGTGCACCACCTTGTAAGTCGCCACGTGTTCGGCGGTGAACGCGGTGATCTCGTCGGCACTGGCGTCTTGTCCTGGCTTGAGGACGATGAAGGCGCGTGGTCGTTCCCCGGCTTCGTCATCGGGAACGCCGATGACGGCCGCATCGGCAATCGCCGGATGGGTCAGCAGCAGCGCCTCGAGTTCGGCCGGCGCGACCTGGAAGCCCTTGAACTTGATCAACTCCTTCACCCGATCGACGATGGTCAGGTGGCCGTCCTCGTCGATGAAGCCAACGTCGCCGGTATGCAACCAGCCGTCGTCGTCGATCGTGAGGGCGGTCGCCTCCGGGTTGTTCAAGTACCCCTTCATCACCTGCGGTCCGCGCACCCACATCTCGCCGACACCACCCACGTCCTGGTCATCGCCGTTTTCCACGTCCACGATCCGACACTCGGTGTTCGCGACGGTGACGCCGCAGGTGCCGGGCTTGAACCCGCCCATCCGGGTGACGTGGGATACCGGGCTCAACTCAGTCATTCCGTAGCCTTGCACCACCTCGCAGTTGATCCGATCGGAGGCCTCTTGGGCGAGTTCTGCGCCGAGCGGTGCGGCTCCGGAGAAGACCTGCGTGAGGCTGGAGAGATCGAAAGTGTCGACCACGGGGTGCTTCGCGAGAGCCAGCACGATCGGAGGGACGGCGAATAGTCGGGTGATCTTGTGCTCTTGAATCAAGCCGAGACTTTGCTCGAGATCAAAGCGCGGGACCGTCACGATCGTCGCTCCCTTGCTCAGGAAGAAGTTCATCAGCACCTGCATGCCGTAGATGTGGAAGAACGGCAACACTGCGAGGACGACCTCACCGTCCTGGACATTCAGGGCGTCCTCGCATTGGACGAGGTTCGCTACCAGGTTCTGGTGAGACAGCATGACGCCCTTGGGGAATCCGGTCGTTCCCGACGAGTACGGCAAAACCACGATCTGCTCGTCGAGGTCGACATCCACCTGACCGGCGGGCTCACCCATGAGGGCGGTAAAGGGCTGCATTCCCTCGGGAGCGTCACCGATGATGAATATCTCCGAGACGTCGGCTTCCTGCACCGCCGCGGTGGCTGTTTCGGCGAACATGCCGATCGTGACCAGCATGCTGGATCGTGAGTCGCGGAGTTGAAAGGCGACTTCCTCGGCCGTGTACGTCGGATTGATGGTGCTGACGGCCACGCCGGCTGTCGCCGCACCGTGAAAGACGATGGCGAACTCAGGGATGTTCGGAGACATCAGCGCGATCGTGTCTCCCGGCCCCATGCCGCGCGCCATCAAGCCTCCGGCGAAGGCCGCCACGGCCCCGGCGAACTGTGCGTAGGTGTAGGAGCGGCCGGTTGGGCCATCGACGATGGCCGCGCGATCGGGGACCCTG
>CALKMY010000160.1 GCA_938091275.1 Candidatus Nanopelagicales bacterium
CGTGAGGGCCTGGACCTGCCGGAGGTGTCGCTGGTGGCGATCTTGGACGCGGACAAGGAAGGTTTCCTCAGGTCGGAAACGTCGCTGATTCAAACCATCGGCCGCGCTGCTCGCAATGTATCTGGTGAGGTGCACATGTACGCAGATGCCGTCACTCCATCGATGCGGCAGGCGATCGACGAGACCAACCGTCGTCGAGCCAAGCAAATCGCCTACAACACCGAGCACGGAATCGATCCGCAGCCCCTTCGAAAGCGGATAGCCGACATCACGGACCTGCTCGTGCGGGAGGAGGCCGACACCGAGGCGTTGATCGGCAGTCCATCGGGGGAGACTCCGATGCCGGCTCGTCGCAGCGCATCTATGGCCGAAAGCGAGTTGGTCTCCCTCGTTGAGCAACTCACCGCGCAGATGCATCAAGCCGCGGCAGACTTGCAATTCGAACTAGCCGCGCGGCTACGAGACGAAGTTTCTGATCTGAAGACAGAACTGCGCGGGATGAGGGAAGCCACGGGCTAGGCTCGCGCCATCCAGTCCCGCCCTCGCACGGAAGAAGAATCTCGAACATGGACACGTCGCTGCTCGTGTGGGCAATCACGATCGGCGCCATCGTTCTACTGATCTTGGTGGACTTCTTCACGGTGACCCGCAAGCCTCATGAAGTGATGTTCCGTGAGGGCATGCTGTGGAGCATCTTCTACATTGCGGTGGCGATCGCCTTCGGTGTGATCGTGTGGAATTGGGCTGGGGCGGATTTCGGGACTCAGTACTTCACCGCCTACCTGGTCGAAAAATCCCTCAGTGTGGACAACCTGTTTGTCTTCATCATCATCCTGACGCAGTTCCGGACGCCGGCAAACTTGCATCAGCGGGTGCTCCTCGTGGGAGTGGTCCTCGCGCTCATGATGCGCGCGATCTTTATTGCAATTGGCGCAGCGGCGATCTCCTTGTTCGCGTTCACCTTCGTGCTGTTCGGCGCGTTGCTGTTGTGGACCGGGATTCAGCTGATGCGGCATCGCAACGAGGACCCGGACCCGATGGACAACATCATCATTCGCAATGTTCGTAAGCGTTACCGGTTTGCCGATGACTACGACGGGACCAAACTCTTCACCGTCATCGATGGCCTCAAGGTCGCAACTCCGTTGTTGCTCGTGATGATCGCGATCGGCGGCACGGACCTTCTTTTCGCACTCGACTCGATTCCGGCGACCTTTGGGGTGACACAGGAGCCGTATCTGATTTTTGCGGCGAACGCCTTCGCCCTGCTCGGGCTTCGGGCCTTGTACTTCGTGCTGAAGGGCTTGCTCGACAAACTCGTCTATCTGTCGACCGGCCTAGCGGTCATTTTGATGTTCATCGGCGTCAAACTCGTTCTGACCTACTTCCACGAGGTGTTCCCGGACACGGTGCCCAAGATCGAAACGACGTGGTCGTTGGCTTTCATCGGGGTGGTCCTCGTGGTCGTGACGATCGCTTCGTGGATCAAGACGCGTCGGGATCCAGATGCCATTGCCCATGCGGGTCGCCTGACGGCTACTCCGGAGGAGAAGGCGGGTGAGCAGGCCTAGCGGGACTCGCAGGGGGAGCGGAATCCGTCTCGGACGGCCGCGTCAGGCCGGTAACGCCCGCATCAAGAAGGGCCTGCCGTAACGCGGCAATTTCGGTGCGGAGTGCTTCGAGATCCTCCTTGACCGCCGACTGTCCCTCCTGCGCCCGCCCGCTGATTCGGGTGACCACCGCCGAGGCCACCGACGCGCCCACCAGACCAAGTAGCGAGATGCCCACGACCATGAGCCCGACGGCGACAATGCGCCCATTCGTGGTGACCGGCACGTAATCGCCGTAGCCGACGGTGGCCATGGTCACCAGTGACCACCACACAGCATCGCCGAAGGATTCGATATCCGCGCCCTTGGCCCCGCGTTCCGCGTTCAGCACAGCGAGGGAGCTGAGATACGTCAGGAATGCCACCGCGAAGACCACGGCCGTCGCGGTCCGACCGACACGCAACCGGCTGCCCCGGCTGATAAGCCACTGACCGGCGGTGAGCACCCGCAGGACGCGCAGCACTCGGAAGGCAGGAACGGCAACCGCAATGACATCGAGCGGATGGTGAACCAGGTACGCGATGTGCTTGGGCGCCAGGACGGTGCGAAGGGTGAGATCGGCAATGAAGACCACCCAAATGACGTTCATCGCGGTGTCGAGTCGATCTAGCCCTTCAGAGGTGAGGCCCTCGTCGAGAACGTAGAACGAGTACAAGACGAGATAGCCAACGGCCAAGAACACCATGACGAGGGCGGTGCGGCGCTCGTACGCGTCCAGTCGCCCCTGCGCTCGAACTTGTCGAGGGTTGTCTGGATCCGACTTGTTGTCGGTGATGTGCGCCCAGAGCCGATCCATGCGCGAGGAATCCAACGCTGCAGTAGTCGAGGCTGCCGCCGATTCTCGGGGTTGCGCTGATGCCACCAGGGCAGCCTACGAGGTAGGACATCGTTAGCTGCTGGGCAATATGCAGGGATCCAGATGCGCAAAGACCGCAGGGCGAGACTTCAGTTGCGTTATCCTCAAGGTAGTTGAGGGAGGAGTTCGCAATGTCCGAGGATGAGCAAGCAGCAGCTACTACTCCGCAGTCGCCTCCGCCGGTACCGGTGCCACCAAAGCCCACGGTTGATGAAAACGGGAATCCGATCAGTCCACGATCACGTTTAGCGTGTGCCTTACTTGCCTGGATTGTGGGTATTTTTGGTGTGCACCGCTTCTACGTTGGGAAAGTTGGCACCGGCATCGCCATGATCTTCACCTTGGGTGGTCTTGGCATCTGGGTCCTTGTGGACTTAATCATGATTTTGGTGGGCTCATTCAAGGACAAAGAGGGGCGTCTCGTCCTCAACTGGCAATAAGAATACGGTAATCGTTCGCCGCAGATGGTCGAGCAGTTTCCGGCAGCGCACTCTCGATCACCAGCCGCGTTCCCGCCACTCATCCAAGGAGGGCCGCTCGCGGCCCAGCGTCGTGTCGTCACCATGGCCGGGGTAGATCCAGGTGTTGTCGTCGTAACGGTCAAAGATCTGCTCGACCACACCGCGGTACAGGGTCTCGAAATCCTCCGGCGACCAGGTGCGACCCACGCCGCCCGGAAAGAGGCAGTCACCGGTAAACAGATGGGTGTGTCCGTGTGGATCGTCGAAAGTGAGGACCAGCGACCCGGGGGTGTGTCCGACCAGGTGGATCACACCCAGGGTCACATCGCCGACGGTGATGGACTCTTCGTCGTGCAGTCGATATCGCGTGGGCACATCGATCGCGTCGGCGTCCGCATCGTGGGCGTAGGTCGGCGCATGCGTCGCGCGGGTCACGTCACCTAGTGCGCCCCAATGATCCTGATGGCGATGCGTGGTTACGACGCCGCTGAGTGTGTCGCCGCCCACGAGATCGAGGATCCGGTTGGCTTCTGCTGCAGCATCGATCAGGAGTTGTTCGCCCGTAGCGGTGCAACGCAGCAAATAGACGTTGTTGTCCATGGGGCCAACCGCAAGCTTGCGGATGACCACCGTCGACAGTTCGCGGTTGAGTGCGGGACCGCCTACGCTTGCGTGACCGGAGTACATGTTTGGCACCCTAGCGACAGGTGCCCGCGGGAATAGTGCCGAGAAAGGGGCCTTGGTGGTTGGCGAGAGCCTCGTGGTCCGCGGTGCGCGGGAGCACAATCTCAAGGACGT
>CALKMY010000161.1 GCA_938091275.1 Candidatus Nanopelagicales bacterium
CCACTTCGCGCTGTTCTCCCCCACCGGATCGGGGTATGTGAACTACGTCGCCACGGAAACATTCGAGTTCCTCACCGGCGGAGACTGCGCGTCCGCCGCCATTCAATACTCCGTCTTGCCCTCGAGCTTCTCGCTGGGGAACGTCTCGACTGGGGTCGACCAAACCCGCATGGTGATCGATGGCATCACCGAACGACTCTTGGCGATGGACCCGTCCGAGCGTCCCCGGTTCTACCTGTTCGGAGAATCCCTCGGATCGCAGGTGAGCGAAGGGATGTTCGAGGGGACGTGGACCTACGGGCCACCGGGCGCGAAGGTCGATTACGCACTGTGGATCGGAACACCATCGGCAACCAAGTGGCGCAAGCAGTTGTGGGGCGACCGTTCGATCACCGAAGTCCCTGACGTGGGTCCGGACGGCATCTACCTCCCGCGGACCATTCGCGACTGGCTGAACCTCTCCGACGACGAGCGGACACAGGTCCGTTACCTGCTTCTGCAAAACGGGGACGACCCCATTCCGAAGTTCGGCAGCCAACTTCTGTGGCGTCGGCCCGACTGGTTGGGACCGGAGCGGCCCGTCGGCGCTCCGCAACACACGCACTGGGTTCCCGGCGCGACGTTCTTAATGACGTTCATCGACATGCTCAACGCGCTCACGCCCGTTCCCGGCGTGTTCGCTCAGGGTGGCCACGACTATCGCGAGATTCTTCCCAGCGCGCTCAGCCAGACCTGGCGACTTCCGGCGTCCGATGAGCAGATGGATGCGATGAACCGGGTGATGCGCGAGCGGGAACTCGCCTGGGAGTTGTATCGGGCATGGTCGGCGGCTGCGGCCGAAGAGCCTGGGAAACAGGCTGCGGCCCGGGCGAAGGTCCTGGCGAAGGCATCGCAGTACGTGGAGTCCGACGTCGACGAGGCGCGCTTGATCGAGCTCGTCGATCGTGCACTGCCCCGCCGTGCCGCGGCTCTGCGCGCCATGGCCTAGCCGCAGCTCACGCGCGAACTACCCGCGGCCGCTCAGCGGCCGATCGATCGTCAATCCGAGGACGCGCCCCACTGTTCGGGATCCTCGACGACGATCAATGCGTCGACCGCCACTGCCCCGTTGGGTCCCAGAATGAGTGGGTTGATGTCGGCCTCCACGATCGTCGGGTGATCCATCGCGAGACGTGAAAGCACCAGAACGGTGTACACGATGGCGTCGAAGGTTTCCTCTGTCGTCAACTTCGACAGCCCCGGCGCCCGGCGGACCAAGCGGACAGCTTGGTCGTGGGTCAAGGGAGCCAGGGACGTCGCCGTCAGGGACAACGCCTCGGCGTACCGCCCTCCGATACCCACCGCCACGACCGGGCCGTAGTGGGGATCACGGGTCATACCGCAGATCACTTCCGGACCGGACGCGACTTCTTGCGCCACCAGCACCGACCCCCCGAATGCCTGGGTCGCGACCGACACTTCCTCGGCCGAATTCAATCCGAGGGCGACGCCACCCACAGTGGCTTTGTGGGGGGGTCCATTCATCTTGACCACGACGGGGAATCCCAAGTCCTGGGCCGCGGCGACTGCTTCCTCGGGTCCCTCGGCCAGACGCCGGTCCGCCATCGGGATGCCGTAGCGCTCCATGATCTCCGCGGATTCGTTTTCGGTTAAAGCGCCAGGACGCAGGAGGTCGGACACGTCCACCTCGTCGTGGGGGTCGAGGTCGCGGGCAGTGAAGGGGTGCCACGCCGAGACCGCGGCGAGCGCCTCCACCGAAGCGCGGGTCCCTCGCAGCAGAGCGACACCGTGTGCTGCAGCGAAACTCGCGATCCGACGCGGCGGATCGGTGACGTGCACGGTGGTCACGGCGGGAAAGATGCGACGATCTTTCGTCGCCTGCGCCAGTCCCTTCACGATGGCCAGGCACCAATCGTTCTCCGCGTCACCCCGGTATTGAGTGATGTCCACCTGGGCAAGCAGGACATCGAACTCACCCGAGTGCGCCATCAATTCCAGCGATTCCGGGAAGACCACTTCCGTTTCGTCGACCATCCACGCGTCCAGTGGGTTGGCGGGGTTTAAGAAGTTGGGAAAGCGCTCCTGGAGGGAGGCCACGAGCTCATACGGCATCGGTGGAAACTCAAGTCCGGTGGGCTCCGCGGCATCGGCGAGCATGCCGCACTCGCCCCCAGATTCAGAGATCGCTCCGAGCCGCACACCCGTGGGCCACTTCGGCTGCCCCAAGATTTCCAGTGCCTCCATGAAGGTCGAAGTGTCCGTTACTTCGATTCCTCCGTGGTGGTGAATGAAGTTGGAGAACGCAACGCTCGAACCAACCATGGCTCCCGTGTGAGCCAACGCGGCCTGTGCTGCAACGCGTGAACGACCAACTTTCAAGCACACCACCGGCTTGCCCGCTTCCGCGCAGGCGCGCAGCCCGTCAGCGAAGGCTTCCGGCCGGCGCACCGTCTCGACGAACAGCCCGATGGCTTCGGTCTGCGGATCCTCGGCCAAACCCATCAGCAGATCGGCGGCATCTCGATTCCCTTCCGACCCGGTGGAGAACACCGCGCGAAACCCGATCCGCGGACCGCAGTTGAGCATGGCGTCCGCAATCGAGCCCGATTGGGCGATCACCGAGACGTGTCCGCGTCGAAACGTCTTCGGTACGTTCGCGACGTACATGGACCCTCCATTGGGGACGGCCATGCCCATGCAATTCGGCCCGAGAATCGCCGCGTCGTAGGCGTCGGCGAGTTCCAGGACGGCCGCGATCGCGTCCGCCGCGTGAGCACCGGATTCGGCGCCGAGCCCCGGGAGAACGAAGGCCCGAATCCCGAACTCCAGAGCCTCACGCATCACGTCCACGATCGCCTGGTGCCCGACGAGCATGAGCGCGCAGTCGGGGACTTCCGGCAATTCACGCACCGACGTGTAGACGTCCTCACCGAGGATCGATTCACCGGACGGATGCACGAGGTATGCCCTGCCCCCGCCGGCGATAGCTTCAGCAACGACATTGCGCCGGCGCTCGCTGGCCCCGATGACAACGACGCAGTCGGGGTCGATCAGGCCGGTGACATCCCGATGGGCGATGCGCTCTTCGACGAGCGGTACTTCGAGGGACGGCAGAGCAGTAGACATCAGACCCCCAGTGCCTGGGCACCCAAGGAGGGCGCCCACGAAGTGACGTTCGGACAACGATGCGGTTGTGTCACAGGCACCGGCGGAAGTATCAGTACGGGCGACGCTGTCAGGAGAAAGCCGGCGCGATAAGAGTAAATCGCCGCACGCGTGTACACAAGCCCGAGTTCGGCTAGCGTTTCGACATGCATGCGATCTATGCCGCGGGAATCGACCGCGAGAATCCCCTGTCCGTTCTCGAGATCGGCGACGTCGAGCCGGTGGAAACCCCCGACGATTGGGTCGACGTCGAGGTCAAGGCGATGAGCCTGAACCATCACGACGTGTGGGCTCTCAAGGGACAGGCCCTTCGCGAGGAGCAGGTGCCGATGATCCTCGGCACCGACGCCGCAGGGATCGGCCCCGACGGCTCCTCGGTGGTGGTGCATGCGGTGATCGGCTCACCCGTCCACGGCGACGAGACTCTCGATCCCAAGCGCTCGATGCTCAGCGAGAGGTACTCCGGCACCTTCGCCGAGCGAGTCCGCGTGCCAGCCGACAACCTCATTCCCTTGCCCGCCGGTTTCACTTTCGAGCAAGCGAGCTGTCTTCCGACCGCATACCTGACCGCGTACCGGATGCTGACCACCAAGGCGTCAGCGACGGCCGGTCAGACGATCCTGGTGCAGGGAGCCGGCGGAGGCGTCGCTACCGCAGCCATCGTGTTGGGCAAAGCGATGGGGTGTCGCGTGTGGGTCACCTCCCGCGACGAGCAGAAGGGGGAATGGGCTGTCGGCATCGGTGCCGACGAGGCCTTCCCCACCGGTGAACGCCTTCCCGACAAGGTCGATGCCGTGATCGAGACGGTGGGCGAGGCGACCTGGGATCACTCGTTGAAGTCGCTACGCCCCGGCGGGATCGTCGTGGTGTCCGGGGCGACCTCCGGGCCGATGCCACCGGCGCAACTGAACCGCGTCTTCTTCCTGCAGCTCACCGTCGCTGGTTCGACCATGGGGACGGCCCAAGAATTCCGTCAACTCATCGACCTGATGTCCCAGCAGCAGATTTCCCCCATCATCGATCGGACCTTGCCGATGGCCGATGCCCGCGAGGGCTTCGCGGCGATGAACGAGGGCACTGTTCGGGGCAAGATCGTCTTGACCCGCTGACATGCACGTCGGTCAGTACCGTGTCCGCTACCGCGACGTCTACTCCGCAGGCGTCGTCCTGAACGCTCGCTATCTCGACATCTGCGACGAAGCCTTCACCGAATTTTTCCGAGCCCTCGGGTTCACTTCCGCGGACCTCTCGGCGGTGCCTTTCGATGGCGCTCTCGCGCACATGGACGCAACGTTCGCGAGCACCAGCACCGTCGATGACGTCCTCGACATGGATGTGGTCTGCGAGCGGGTGGGCTCCTCGAGCCTTGTCTTGGTGTACACGCTCACGAACGAAGACCAGGAGGTCTTTCGAGGAGTCGCCCGGTACGTGAACGTGAACGATGCCGGTCGCCCCACGGGCATTCCAGACGTCATTCGAGAGGCCGTCCAGTCCGACTAACGGCGAACGACGATCTCCCCGCCGAGTTCCTCGGGCTCGTCATCCACTATCTCCGCTGGGAATCCGGGCGCGCGCACATCGAGGCCGTATTCGTCCTCCAACCTCCGGATGATGTTGGGAGACCACTCCCGCGGTCCATAACGCTCGATGCCGTCGTCAAACACCTCCGCTACGAGTGCGGCCAACTCCAATGTCATGCCGGCTTCACGTGCCATCGAGTTGAACAGCCCGACGTCCTTCTGGACCAGATCCATCGTGAAGTTGATGTCTCGTGAGCCGTTCAAAATGACCTGACTTTCGGTCTCGTGCACGAATGACGTTCCGGAGGATGCGGCGATGGCCTCATACGCGACCCCGAGGTCAAGGCCGACCTTCGCGCATGCGGCAAGAGCCTCCGTGACCGCGATGAGGTTCGCAGTGGCCAAGTAGTTAGTGACCACCTTGAGTTGGGACGCACTCCCTAAGTCTCCGGTGTGCAGCACGCGTCGTCCCATCACAGTCAGCAGCGGAAGCAATCGCTCGAAGGTCTGGCGGTTGCACCCGGCGAAGATCGAGATGTTTCCGGTAGCGGCTCGATGACATCCCCCTGAAACCGGGCAGTCGGCTGCCTGTCCTCCGCGAAGAGCGACGAGGTCTCCGAGACGAAGCACTTCCCTGGCATCGGTCGTGCTCATCTCGACCCAGATCGAGCCCGGACGCATCCCCGAGAGGACGCCGTCACTCGCCTCCATCACCTCGGCCACGATCGCCGGAGAAGGAAGGCAGGTAATTACGACCTCACAGCGTGACGCCAGGTCTTGAGGTGAGGCCACAGGCTTCGCTCCGGCACCCACCAATGGGGCCATTGCTTCCGGAGCGGTGTCAAGGACGACTAGTTCGGTTCCCTGGCGCAACAGTGTTCCCGCCAACTTCGATCCGACGTTTCCCAAACCGATGAATCCAATGGCCACCATGCCCGCGAGTGTGCCAGCGCATCATCCTCGCCGGGCCCCCTACGCGGATTTTCCAGCGACGAATATCGGCACCGTATGCTGACGGCTTCACACGCGAGGAAGCTACCCAGCGAGGAGGCGACGCGCTCCATGCCTGAGTTGATCGTCGTCGCCAACCGACTTCCGGTGGA
>CALKMY010000162.1 GCA_938091275.1 Candidatus Nanopelagicales bacterium
GTAAGCAGGGATGAGGCCCTAGCGCTGAGTCTGGTGCTGCTCGCCGTGTCGCTGACCGTTCTGATCTCCCTTCGTGGCCGTTTCCTGGGGAGCAGATCATGAGTCTTGCCGCACACATCACCACCACCGTCGGCACCGTCACGATCAACGCGGAACTCACATGCGGAGCGGGAGAGACGGTGGCTCTCCTCGGGCCGAACGGCGCCGGCAAAAGCACGCTGCTCGCCGCTATCGCTGGTTTGCGCGCCATCGACGACGGCTACATACGCATCGAGTCGACCTCCGTCGACGAGCCGGCGCGAGCGATCTTTCTTCCACCCGAGCACCGACGTGTCGGAGTGCTATTTCAGGACTACCTGCTGTTTCCTCACATGACGGTCCGCCAGAACGTCGCCTTCGGCCCGAAGAGCCTCGGCATCGCACCCGAGGGCGAATGGATCGCCGCGCTCGGCTTGACCGACCTGCTCGATCACAAGCCCAACGAACTGTCCGGGGGGCAAGCACAACGGGTCGCCCTCGCGCGAGCCCTGGCCACCAGTCCACGCCTTCTCCTTCTCGACGAACCCCTGGCCGCACTCGACGCGTCCACCAAGCAAGCGGTGCGTGCTGAACTACGCAGCTTTCTGCAGCAGTTCCAGCACGGCACCGTCATCGTCACCCACGACCCGGTGGACGCGCTCGTACTCGCGGATCGCATCGTCGTCCTCGAAGACGGCCGCGTCACGCAGGAGGGACCTACGGCGGTCGTCGCTCGTGAGCCGCGCACCGAATACCTCGCGGCGGTTCTGGGGGTCACGCTCGTGCGCGGTGTTGCCAGAAACGGGGTGATCGCGTGCGATGCGGGGGGCGAGTTGATCACCAGCGTCGAGACCGACGGCACCGTGGTGGCTGTGATTCGACCACAGGCGATCTCCCTGCACACCGGGAAGCCCGAGGGCAGCGCGCGGAACGTGTGGCGGACATCGGTGACCCGGGTCGACGCCCACGGCGAGCACGTGCGGGTCGACCTTGCCGGTCCCCCGCCGCTATCCGCGGCGATCACCCCGGCAGCCGTTGCCGAACTCGGTATCGCGCCCGGGCGAGAGATCTGGGCGAGCGTGAAGGCAACGGACGTTTCTGTGCATTCCGCCTGACGTCGCCCACCGGTGACCTCGGTCTGCAAGGGTGTTGCTGTGGCGCAGCAACTCGACGATCTGGTGCACGAGTCCTGGATCCCCGACATGGCCGGGCAACGAGACAACCTCGCGTCCATCGGAGAGTTCCTGCGTGCCGAATCCGCGGCTCATCGACCATGGGCACCAGCGGGTCACCACATTCTTCGCGCACTCACCCAGCCGTTGAACGACGTCCGCGTCGTGATCGTGGGCCAAGACCCATACCCGACACCGGGGCACGCCGTTGGCCTGTCGTTTTCCGTCGCCCCGGACGTCCGACCCATTCCCCGAAGTCTCACCAACATCTACACCGAACTCACGGCCGATCTCGGCGTTGCAGCACCCAGCAGCGGCGACCTCACGCCGTGGACTACCCAGGGTGTGCTTCTGCTGAATCGTGTGCTCACCGTCCAACAGGGACAACCGGGAAGCCACCGGGGTCACGGCTGGGAGGAATTCACCGAAGCAGCAATCACGGCGATAGCCGCACGGCCGGATCAACCGGTGGTAGCGATCTTGTGGGGGAAGGACGCACAGACCGCGTCCGGGCTCTTCGATGACGCACCTGTCATCGCCAGCCCCCACCCCAGCCCGATGTCTGCTGATCGTGGATTCTTCGGATCGCGACCCTTCAGTCGCGCGAACGAGATGCTTGAAGACCTCGGAGCCGAACCGATCGATTGGTCGCTTCCGTAGAACGCTTTTCGTAGGTCGCTCGCTCCCGCGCGCTCCCGCGTACTCGCGGAGCTATGGCGAATCCGAGGTCTGCTCGCTCGGGCCTAGGCCGCGGGTCCGTACGTACTTGTGTAGTTGATAGTCGGCGACGAAACTCATAAAGGGAATGGTTCCGGCGAGGAGCACCGCCAGTGTTCGAATCACCGACAACTTGATGCGGAAACACAGATCCACACCCGCAACGAGGTACACCACGTACAGCCACCCATGCGCGGTCCACAGCCACCGGTAGAGATCGGGCTTGACCTCGGTGTTGGCGTAGTCAAGGAATCCGTACCCGATGACGAGCCACACGGTGAGCACAGCGAGCCCCACACCGGTGACGTACGCCATCACTCGAAAGCGCAGTAGTGCGCCGGGAAGCTTCTCCATGTGCCGAACCTAGACCACGAAATCGATCACGACACTTCTGAAGTGAAGGGCGGATCCGCCCCGGCCCGCTGACACGTGATGCCCGCAACGGTAATACCGAACTGAGCAGCGTCGATCACCTTGCCCACATCGCTCAACTCCTCGCGACCCCAGGCGTGCTGAACCCAATAGGCCAGGAAGCCACCGCTGAAGGAATCACCTGCGCCGACGGTGTCGACAACAGTCACCGAGGGAACCGGAAGCACTTCTTTGCCCCCAGCACAGATGACCTCGACCGAATTCGCGCCATCGGTGAACAGGACCGTTGCTCCGCTGCGCATATGGATCTGTTCGGCCGCTGTCGACGGTCGCTCACCCGGGTAGAGGAAAGCGAGATCGTCGCCACTAACCTTCACGACATCGGCGCGCGTCATCACGGCCTCCAACGTCGATTCGAATACTCGTGATCCAGCCATCACGGCCGGGCGGCAATTCGGATCCACCATGACGATGCGCTCCGGCCCAGCAGCCTGCACGACCGCGCGGGTTGCGTCAGCCAGCGGTTCCATCACCAGGGCCAGGGTGCCTACGTGCAGCACGCGGCAGTCCTCTCCGACAGCCGAGATGGCCTGCTCGGGTGTCACAAGCGTGGCGGATGTCCCGTCGAAGACGAATCGGTACGTCGCCGCTCCCTCGCTATCGATCTCCGCAATAGCGAGCGTGGTCGGAGCATCCATCGCCGAGCCGAGTGCGTAGCCGACACCATCATCTTCGAGCATTCGGGCGATTCGGCGCCCGAAAGCGTCGGTGGATATTCCGCCGAGAAATGAGACCGGGACATCGAGACGAGCGAGAGTCCGCGCGGTATTCAAGGGGGCCCCACCGATCGCCGCGGCGGCCACCTCACCCTCGCCATCGACGATGATGTCGATGAGGGCTTCGCCCATCACGGTGATCACCTGCGGAAACCTACTTCTTCGCATCCAGATACAGCCAGCGGGCGTAGACCACCACGGCAAATAGTGCGAAGACCCACCATTGGATGGCGTAGAAGAAGTTCTGCAGCGGAAAAGCAACATCTCCCACCTGAACGGTCGGTGGGACCAGCACGGGGACTCCCCGAGCAGCATCTCCCTGGTCTCCGCCCAGCATCACGTAGCCGTCGATCACGTCTTCGCCCCACGCATCGGCCAGGGCGGCCGAGTCGACGGTCACCACTCGGGTCGCATTGGCGCCCTCGTAGAACTCTTCGTCGGGGTGCAACACACCCTGGATCTTCACGCTCTGCCGCGACAGTGGCGAGGGAGAGGCGTCGTCGGGCAGCCACCCGCGGACCACCGCCACCGTCTGACCACCGTCCAGTTCGAAGCGAGTAACGACCCACACGCCCGCCTGACCATCAAGTTCACGATTGGCAAGGAGCAACTCATCACCAGTGAAGGTGCCCTGGAGATTGACCCTCCGACCAATGTCCGCGTTATTCCACGATCCCTGGTCATCAACGAGATCGGCAAGGTCGACCGGTGCCGCCGCAGCCGAACGCTCGGCCGCAAGGATGTCCTGAGTGCGATCCCACTGCCACCGTCCCAGAATGATGAACGCCGCCACGAGCACAATCAGCGCCAGCAGGGCGGCGAGCCACCGCGGGGTCAGAGCCGTGCGCCACAGCCGCTCCGAGCCACGTTCACTCGTGTTCGGTGGAGTCATCCTCGCCACGCGTCTTCGCTGAGTTAGGGACACGATCGTCGTTCAACGCTTCAGTGCCTGTTGGTGCGGTTTCTGCTTGCTCGGTGCCTATTTGCTCGGTAGCCATGTGCTCGGCGTCTTCCGGTCCACCGGGAAGCGTCGCATCGACTTTCTTCATCTGATTGTTCAGTGAACGCCAGATAAAGAACACGGCAACCCCAAGCAGGAGGACGAACAGACCCGTAATGGGACCAGCTCCGTCGATGACCTGACTGACATTGCTGTTCATGATTCCTCTCCCCTTACCCTCGTGTTCACCGCAGGCCGGCGAAGAGATCGCTTTCAGGGGCTTGCGCGTCGATGATGGACCACGCCAGTTCGAAATCTTCGGTAGGCCACACCTCCTGCTGCATGGGCAGCGGGACCGCGAACCATGGGCCGTCTGGGTCGATCTGCGTCGCGTGAGCCCGCAGAGCCTGATCACGAACAGGGAAGTACTCCGCAGCGTGAACCCGGGTCGTCACGCGCTGAAAGTTGTCGTCTCGATCCTTCCAATTCTCCAGCCACTCGGCGTACGGCGATTCCAAGCCAGCATCGAGCATCGCTTCGTGCAAGGTGGCAACGCGCGTTTTTGAAAACTGCTGGTTGTAGTAAATCTTGGACACTTGATGCGGCTCCCCAAGTTCTGGGGCGTAGTTGCCGTCGGCTGCTTCTCGGACCGCGGCCATGGTGATTTCGTGCGTGCGCACGTGGTCGGGGTGGGGATAGCCGCCCTTCTCGTCGTACGTCGTCACAACGTGCGGCCGGAACTCACGCAGTGCCCGCACCAGCGCTGGAGTGACTTCCTCGAGTGGTCGTGCTGCGAACGATTCCGGCGGCAGTGGAGGCGGTGGGTCGCCCTCCGGAAAGCCGGAATCCTCGAAGCCCAGCCACGCGTGGCTCACCTTCAGGATGCGAGCCGCCTCGGCCATCTCTCGTTGCCGAACCGCGTCGATGCCCTCGTTCTCGACCACCTCGCGCATCGCGGGGTTCAGGATGTCGCCGCGCTCCCCGCCTGTGCAGGTCACGACCATGACGTCTACCCCCTCATCGACGTACTTAGCGGTCGTCGCGGCCCCTTTGCTGGACTCATCATCGGGGTGCGCGTGAACCGCCATCAGGCGAAGGGATTCGGGCACGGCCCTAGTCTCCCACCTATGGGCTCACCTTTCTCGCGGGACCAACTCTCACCCGAGATGCGGGAGCGCTACGGAATGGACAAGCGCCGCTCAACGACGGTCGTCATTGCAATCGTCGCGATCGCTGCATTCCTGGGAGCCATGGCGTACGTCGGAGCGATGCTGCTTCGCGGTGATGTTCAGTTCCTCTTGCTGCGCTGGACGGTGGTCCAGGAAGATCGTGCTGATGCGACCTTCGAGGTCCGCCGCGATGGTGCCGACGCTGTCGTCTGTGTGCTTCGCGCGCAGGACTCCAAGAGAATCGACGTCGGCTATGTGGAGATCGATATTCCTCCGGGTGAGGACTACACCCTCGTGAACTACTCGCTGCGCACGGTTGCTCCGGCCTACACGGTAGAAGTGCTCACCTGCGCACGACCGGATGAACTTCGTTCGCCGGGGCCACAATTTCCCCCAGGAATCGCCGTTCCCGAACAACCGTGGACCAGCTCCTAGGGGAGAAACAGCGTCGAATTGGCCAGGCGCGGCTCGAGATCTACAGTTATCGGCTATGACTGATGTGACGTGGTTGACGCAACAGGCCCACGACCGCTTGATGGAGGAATTGGCCGAGCGTGAGGGGCCAACTCGGGTGGAGATCACCAAACGAATCGAGGCTGCGCGAGAAGAAGGCGACCTCAAGGAAAACGGCGGCTACCACGCTGCGAAAGAGGAGCAGGGCAAGAACGAGGCCCGCATCCGTCAGCTGAAGCAGCTCCTGGAATCGGCGCAGATCGGGGCTCCCGACGCTGCCGACGACGAAGTGGCCGCCGGCAAGGTGGTCACCATCAAGTTCATCGAGTTCGATGATGAAGAAACGTTCTTCCTGGGCTCCCGGGAAGAGGCCGCACACGCGTCCATTGAGGTGTATTCGCCGACATCGCCTCTCGGTTCCGCCGTCGACGGCAAGAAGGTCGGCGAGGTCGCAACCTACGAGCTGGCCAATGGCAAGCAGATGAGCGTCGAGATTATGAAGGTCGAGGCGTACACCAACTAGCGCGCGATCGCTACTTTCGAGCCGCAGTCCGATACTTGCGCACGGCCAGCGGCGCGAAGATCGCGATAATGACAACGCAGGAGATAACGGTGTATAGCGCCGCGTTGTTCAACGTCCAGTAATCCGTGGGTGCACCCGTCGGATTTCCGAACAGTTCCCGGGTTGCTTGCACGAGCGCGGAAATGGGATTGAACGCGGCGAAGTACTGCAACCACGTCGGAAGAGCGGTGATCGGGACGAACGCGTTCGACAGGAATGTCAACGGGAAGATCCAGATAAGGCCGGCCGTATTGGCCGTCTCGGTGTTCGGGACCGACAGCCCGACGAAGGCACCGACCCAGGTGACGGTGTATGCGAAGAGCAGCAACAGCAGGTACGCGAGGATGGCGTTCACGATGCCGTCGTTGATCCGCCATCCGACGATGTATCCGGTGATCGACAAGACGGTCAGCACGAGCACCTGACGCAAAGCGTTTGCGAAGGTGTTGCCGATCAACACCGCAGGCTGAGACATCGGGAGTGCTCGATATCGATCAATGATCCCCCGCTGCATGGCTTCTGCCAGACCCACGGTGCTCGCCGCAGCGGCGAAGGCAACGGTTTGGCCGAAGATGCCGGGCATCAGGTACTCGCGGTAGAGCGATGGATCGCCCTCCGACCCTGGTTCGGCTCCCGGGATCGGAATGGCTCCACCGAAGACAAAGGCGAACAGCAGAACGAAGATCACCGGCTGAATGAGCTGGAAGAACAACGCCTCGGGAATGCGGAAAGACGCCGTGATCGTCGACCGGGCGATGATCAACGAGTCGTGAATCGTCCACCCGAGCAGCGGGCGTCGACTCTGCAAACCGGTTGCGCTCATCGACGACCTCCCCGGCGGCCTCGACGCGAGGGTTCGGGGCGCTCGGGCTGCTGATCTTCGGCGCCGTGACCGGTCAGGGTCAAGAAGACGTCGTCCAGGGTCGGCCGTCGCAGGGCGATGTCGGCGACGCCGACGTTCTGCGCGTCGAGGGCACGCACTGCGTCGATCAGGACCGACGAGCCTCCCGCAACCGGTGCTGAGTATTGGACACCCTCGGTTGTCGGCTCCCCCGACACAACGCCGGACAGAGCGTCGATAGCGCGGGTGGCGGACTGCTCGTCATCAAGGGTGATCTCGATACGGTCGCCACCGATTTGATCCTTCAATTCACTCGACGTGCCGTGCGCGATCACCTGACCCTGATCGATCACGACGATGTCATCGGCTAGTTGGTCCGCTTCATCGAGATATTGGGTGGTGAGCAGGACGGTCGTCCCCTCGGAAACCAACTCAGAGATGACGTCCCACAGGCCGATCCGCGAGCGCGGGTCCAAGCCAGTGGTGGGCTCGTCCAAAAACAGAATTCCCGGCTTGGCGATCAGACTCGCCGCTAGATC
>CALKMY010000163.1 GCA_938091275.1 Candidatus Nanopelagicales bacterium
TCCTCGGTCAGTAGTACGTGGGCGAGGTCTCCCTCGACGTTGTCAGGTTGCACTCATCTCTCCCGAAGATCCGCGGTGAAACGTAAGCCTTCCATACTCGACTCTCGTGGTGATCGCACCCGGCAGTTGTGCTGGGCCTTGGCCTTTCCATGTCGAAATCATCGCTTCCACATGTTGGACGTGGTCGAAATCGAGATAGTCCTTCGATTCGAGCAAGGCTTGGTGCATCAGTCGAATGAGTCGGGTCCGAACAGCTCGGGGCTGGCCGGCAATCACTTCGACATCGACGCCGCACTCGCCCTTCGTCACGTGAACCCAGCGGTCGAATGCTCCCTGCGCCCACGCCTCCAACGCATCGGCATCGTCCGCGAGAAGGTGGGCCGAGCGCGCAAGCCCGGGAACAAAGCCTGGACCCAATCTCTCCTCCATGAGCGTCATCGCCTCTCGGACGCGCACGCGAGTGAACTCCGGATCGTGGTTGTGCGGGTCGTCCCATGCCTCGACACCCAGCGGCTCGAGGTACTCGCGGGCGACGCGATGCACAACGTCGCGCGGCACATCAAGAAATGGTCGATGCCACGGCGGGTCGCATGGCGTCATGGACGCTATCGACCGGGCTCCCGATCCGCGCGCCAGCCGCAGGAGGACGGTCTCGGCTTGATCTTCTCGGGTGTGGGCAAGAAGTATCTGATCAATGCCGCGCTGCGACGCCACGTCCGCGAGCGCGGCCCTGCGGGCTGTGCGGGCCGCCGCCTCTGGTCCACCTTGGGTACCGACCTGCACACGTTCGATCACGACGTTGTCGATTCCCCACTGCCGGACGATGTCCCCGGCATTGTGCGCAACGCGGGACGAATCCGCCTGGAGTCCGTGGTCGACGATGACCACGTGCACCTCGTGGCCCACGCTCGGCAGTGCCCAGGCCGCGCTGGCGACCAACGCGAGCGAATCCGGCCCACCCGAGCATCCGACGATCACGGGGGCGACTTCGATGCAGTCGACGACCGCGCGCCGCAAACGTTGAGCCTCTGGGCTCACGTGTGTCACGCCGCAGCACCGCGCATTCGATCGAGCCATAGCGATGGTTCGCGAATCTCTCCAAGAGTCGGCACATTGCCCGGCTCGGCCCACACCCGATTCATCGCCGGCATGCCCCCATCGTTCACCACGGCGCGAACGAAGGCCGCTCCCTCGCGGTACTGACGAAGCTTTGCATCCATGCCGAGGACTCGTCGCCATACCGAATCGGCCCCGCGCGCATCGGCGGCTGACGATCGACGCACCTCGAATCGTTCACGGATAACGTCCACGGAAGGAATGACGCGCGGGCCGACCTCGTCCATCACCACATCCGCGTGCCCCTCCAGCAAGGACATGAACGCCGTGATTTCTTCTACGACAGCACGCTGCTCGGCCGATTGCAGGGCGAACATCAGGTCGGGTGTCCGGCGTTGTCCAACGGCCGCCAGCAGTTCGGTAAGGACAGCCCCCAGCCGATCCATGGGCGTGGTCTCGTCGAACGCTTCGAGCGCCTTCATGACCAGACCCGAGAAGTGACCTTTCAGCCAAGGAACGGCTCCGAACTGAACCCGATGGGTTTCCTCGTGCAGGCACACCCACAGGCGAAAGTCCCGACTATCTACGTCGAGAGAACGCTCCACCTGCACGATCGATGGCGCCACAAGCAACAGCCGCCCAGGGTCAGCGAGCGCCTCGTACTGGCCGAGAATCTTGCCGCTCAACCATCCCAGGGCCGCTCCGAGTTGAACAGCCATCACGCGTGGACCAACCGCACGTGTCACGGTCGAGGACTCCTCCAGCCGCTCTTTGGATGCCGGCCACATGTCCAAGATGGAATCGAGTGCGCGCAGGTTGGAATCGATCCACATGCGTCGATCCACCACAACCACACGGTGATCCTCGTGGGCGATCAGGCCAGTGACGTCACGAACGTGTTCTTGGGCCTGTTGGGCGTGCTCCTTGATCTCGGCGACCGCATCGTGGGCATCCCGCGATGAAATCCGGGGGCCCTCCGGCGCGAACCGCCCCGCAACCGCAGACGCCAGACTCCAGTCCACAGCCGGGCTGGTGAAAACAGACGGTGGGCTCAACGCGGCGCTTCCGGTGCCCTCGGATCGGGCGGACGACAGACCATGACCGTCACGTCTCCAGAAACCGACCAGTCGCCGGCGGCGTGGGGCATCAGGAGTGCATCACCTCGGGTGATCTCGTGACCGCTGCCACCGGCAGACAACACCCCTCTACCGTCAACAGCGATCGCGATGGCGAAACCAGCCTCCACCTGCACCCCCTCGGACTGCGGGGCAAGCCGGTGCAGGCGGAAGTACGGATCAGCCTCGGCGGGCAGTGCTGATGTCAGTGCTCCGACGTCAATCTCCTCGCGCGGAATAACGAGATTGTCGAGGTCTGAGTCGGATACGGCGCTGGTGTCGACCGCCTGCAAGGCGGTATCGAATCCGAGATCGAGGTGTCCATCCGAGAAGCCGTCGACGGCGAACCCATCCCACTCGAGCAGGATCGACAGGTCTGTTGGCTCCTGCAGTTCCAAGACGAACACCCCGTCCTGAACGGTGTGCGGGAGGCCGGAAGGCACCA
>CALKMY010000164.1 GCA_938091275.1 Candidatus Nanopelagicales bacterium
GTGACGCACATTGAGCCGCAGGCATCCAGCAGCGCGGTTTCGGTTCCTCTGGTCGGTCGTATCGCCGCGGGCGGGCCCATCCTCGCCGAGCAGCACACCGAAGACGTCATGCCCCTGCCTCGGGACCTTGTCGGTGACGGCGAGTTGTTCATGCTCACGGTGGTCGGCGACTCGATGGTCGACGCGGCCATTTGCGACGGGGATTTCGTTGTCGTTCGCAGCCAACCGACGTGCGACAACGGGGATATCGTTGCTGCGATGATCGATGGTGAAGCCACCGTCAAGACCTTCAAGCGGCGCGACGGTCACGTGTGGCTCATGCCGCACAACCCGGCCTACGAACCCATCCTCGGTGACAATGCCACCGTTCTGGGGAAGGTCGTCAGCGTCCTTCGACGGATTCGCTAAGTCGTCACTCGTCGTCTCTGAGCCTGACCAAGGCCTGTCGAACGACGGACCCGTCCGTGGTGAACCACAACGGTGGCAGGGACGCACGCAACGCTCCCCCGTATCCGGCTGTCGCCATGCGCGAATCGAGAACCGCTACCACCCCTCGATCAGACTCCGAGCGAATGAGTCGACCCGCACCCTGAGCCAACAGCAAAGCCGCCCGGGTCAGCGCAACCTCGCGAAAGCCGGAGCGACCCTCCGCATCGACGGCTGCTTGCCGCGCGCTCATCACCGGGTCATCGGGCCGAGGAAACGGAATCCGGTCGATAGTCACCAGCACTAAGGAGTTGCCCGGTACGTCGATGCCCTGCCATAGGGCGACCGTTCCCACCAGAACGCTTTGGGGCTCCCTCGTGAAACGTTGCACCACTGGCGCGACCGACTCACCCCGGCGTTGGACCAGCAGGGGCCCGAGGTCACCGGAGTCCAGTCGCGAGCCCAACCGCACACGCAGGTAGTCCGCCGCCCGATCGACACCGTTCCAACTCGAGAACAACGCCAAGGTCCGCCCACCGGCAGCCTCGATGAGGTCCGCGAGTTCGTCGAGTGCTTCCATCGATGCACCCTCGCGATTGGGCGGCGGCACGTGGCCCGCCACGTACAAGATTCCCTGCTGCGCGTAATCGAATCCGGAACCGACATCGAGGCACGTCGTGTCCGGCGCAAGCCCGAGCGCCGTCAGGGTGGGGGCAAATGACCCTCCGGCTTTCAGGGTGGCACTGGTTAGGACCACCGGTTGCTCCGGATACAACGACTCGGCAAGAGCGTCTCCGACGCTTAACGGCGCGATGCGCAGAACCGGCCCCCGACCACTGTCCTGCGACCACCACACAACATCAGAATTCGCGAGCGCGAGGAGTCGACCCGTCACGGCGAAAACATCCTCGGCGCCCGCGCGAACTCGCTGGAGGGCGGCCGCATCGGTGCTGTCCTGGTTGGCTGTGGCCGGCGCAGCAGACAGATCGGCGGACAGCGCCGACGCCAATGCCCGCGTGGAGTCCCGTATCCGCGCGAGGGCCAAGGACAAAGCCGGCGTCCACGCGGTGATCCGGCCCGAGGCTGCCGTATCCGCTTCCGCGAGCTCATCGAGAGCGATCGCCACATCGTCGACCGCATCAGCCAGCGAGCCCTGATCGTCACTCACCCGAGCGGCTTCGCCGACCAATCGCTCGAGGGCGGAAACCGACAACTCACCGGTGACGGCACTGGTGATCCGATCGACCAACTCGTGTGCTTCGTCGACAACGAGGGCCGATCGATCGGGCAACACCGGAACGCCTTCGATGGCGTCGATCGCGAGCAGGGCGTGATTGGTGACGACGATGTCCGCCTCCATCGCCCGAGCCCGCGCCTGGGCCGAGAAGCACTCATCACCGAACGCGCACCGGCTCTCTCCCACGCATTCTGCCGACGACACCGATACGGCTCGCCACACTCGAGAGTCGATCTCGGCATCGAGGTCATCCCTGTCACCGGTCGGGGTGTGTCCCGCCCACTCGTGAACCATTGCCGCTTGCTCTTCCAGCGATCCCCGAGCCCGAGAGCCGATCTGCTCCTGCGAGATCAGCGACTCTTGACCGTCGGCCTCGCCCATTCGTTGCCGGCACAGATAGTTCTGACGCCCCTTCAACACCGCCCAGGAAACGTCCCCGCCAGCCTCAGCCAGGCGGGGCAATTCCCGCTCGATCAGTTGCCGCTGCAGAGCAAGGGTCGCGGTCGCGATCACCACTGGGCCCTTCTCGCGGGCCATCCGTGCCGCGGGCACGAGGTAGGCGAGGGACTTACCCGTCCCGGTGCCTGCCTGCACGACGATGTTGTCGCCGGCGGAAAAAGCCTCCATCACTGCCTCGGCCATCTCACGCTGACCGACTCGGGACTGGCCACCCATCGACTCGACGATCGCCTCCAGGCTCGTCGACACCGAATCACTCATCGCACGATCGGTCACGCTAGCCCGCGGCGACCGAATCGAGTTCGCGAGCAAGATCCTCAGCAACCCTGGCTTTCAGGTGCGAGCCGTGCTCTTCGTGGTCTACCGACACCACATCGCCCTCCCGGTACACCCGGGCTAACAGATCTCCGCGTTCGTAGGGCACGACGACGTCCACGTCCACCAGAGTGCGGGGCAGGTCTGCGTCGATCGCCGCGAGCAATTCACCGATGCCCACACCACTGCGCGCGGAAACAAGGACCGCGTGCGGCTCGTGGCGCAATACCTCCGCGGTGACGCTCTCGTCCGCGACGTCGGCCTTGTTGATCGCGATGATCTCCGGCACATCTCCTGCATCAATCTCTGCGAGCACCTCCCGGACCGCGGCGATTTGCTCCCTCGGTACGTCGTCGGACCCATCGACAACGTGGACGATGACATCGGCGTCGCGGATCTCCTCGAGGGTCGAGCGGAACGCCTCCACGAGTTCGTGCGGGAGGTGACGCACGAAACCTACGGTGTCGGACATCGTGATGTCGCGACCTGCGGGCGTCCGGACTTTGCGAACGGTCGGATCGAGGGTGGCGAATAGTGAGTCGTCCACCAACACACCCGATCCCGTCAACCGGTTCAACAAGCTGGACTTCCCGGCGTTGGTGTAACCGGCCAGGGCGACCATCGGAACACCCGAACGGCGACGAGCGTGTCGTTGGGTGGCTCTGGTGCGATCCATGGTGCGCAATTGCGATCGGATCTTGGCCATTTGCGACCTGATCCGGCGACGATCCGTTTCGATCTTCGTTTCACCTGGTCCGCGCGTTCCCACGCCACCGGTGGCTCCACCGGCGCGACCGCCCGCCTGCCGCGACAGCGACTCACCCCATCC
>CALKMY010000165.1 GCA_938091275.1 Candidatus Nanopelagicales bacterium
ATGTGGTTCCACGCTCCGGTCGACACCCACGAATGGCTCTTGTTCGATCAAGACACTCCGACAGCGAGCGGCGGTCACGGGCTCGCCCGAGGTCTCTTCTACGACGAGCGTGGTGTCCTGGTCGCGTCTGTGGTCCAAGAAGGGCTGATGCGACAAAAGCGCGGCCACAACGCTGCGGCGGACGTGCGCAAGCCCTAGGCCATCGCCTTCTGCAGGTTCTCGTCGATCGAGCTCAAGAACTCCTGCGTCGTCTGCCACGCCTGATCCGGTCCGATCAGCAACGCCAGGTCCTTCGTCATCTTGCCCTCTTCGACGGTTTGAATGCAGACGCGTTCGAGCGTGCGAGCGAACTCGCTGACTGCGGGTGTTCCGTCGAGCTTCCCCCGATGTTCCAAACCTCGTGTCCACGCGAAGATGGACGCGATCGGGTTAGTCGAGGTCGGCTTGCCCTGCTGATGCTGACGGTAGTGCCGAGTCACCGTTCCATGAGCGGCTTCGGCTTCGACCGTCCTACCGTCCGGCGTCATCAGTACCGAGGTCATCAACCCCAAGGATCCGAAGCCTTGCGCCACGGTGTCGGACTGAACATCGCCGTCATAGTTCTTGCAGGCCCAGACGTACCCGCCTTCCCACTTCAACGCAGCCGCAACCATGTCGTCGATGAGGCGGTGCTCATACGTGATGCCCGCCTTCTCGAAATCTTCCGCGAACTCAGCCGCGAAGATCTCCGCAAACAGATCTTTGAACCGTCCGTCATACGCCTTGAGGATGGTGTTCTTCGTGGACATGTAGACGGGGTAATTCCGGGCCAGGCCGTACCGGAAAGACGCGCGCGCGAAGTCCCGGATGGACTCGTCGAGGTTGTACATGCCCATAGCGACCCCACCGGCAGGAAAGTCAAACACGTTGAACTCCATCGGCTCGGAGCCGTCCGAGGGCGTGAAGGTCATAGTCAACGTTCCGGCGGTCTCGACCTTGAAGTCGGTTGCCCGGTACTGATCACCGAACGCATGGCGGCCAACGATGATCGGCTTAGTCCAGGTGGGAACCAGTCGGGGGATGTTGTCGATAATGATCGGCTCGCGGAAGATGACGCCGCCCAGAATGTTCCGGATAGTGCCGTTCGGCGACCGCCACATCTTCTTCAGGCCGAACTCTTCGACGCGGGCCTCATCGGGAGTGATCGTCGCGCACTTCACGCCCACCCCGTGTTCTTGGATGGCATGAGCGGCATCGATCGTGACCTGATCATCGGTCTCGTCGCGGTACTCGACACTCAAGTCGTAGTACTTCAGGTCGACATCGAGGTATTTGAGGATCAATTCGTCCTTGATGAACTGCCAGATGATGCGGGTCATCTCGTCGCCGTCGAGCTCGACGACGGGGTTTTCCACCTTGATCTTGGACATGGATTTCCTCACAGATCCTTCACGTCGGCCTGCTTGGCCTTAACTGCCTCATACGCCTCGACCAGTAGCGCCTTTTCGCTATCGGTCAGGGGAGTTTCCACTACCTTGCGCACACCTTCTTTGCCGAGCTCTGCTTCGACTCCCAAGTACGCACCCGAAAGCCCATACTCGCCGTCTACCCATGCACACACCGGCATGACGGCCCCTGAATCTTCGTGTACCGCGCGAGCCATCCGAGCGGCTGCAGCGGATGGGGCGTAGTACGCCGATCCGGTTTTCAGAAGGCCGACGATCTCCGCGCCACCGTTGCGGGTGCGCTCCACGAGTTCATCGACCTTCTCGGCGGAGACCAAGTCGGTCAGCGGCTTGCCGTCCACCGAGCACACCGATGCCACCGGCACCATGGTGTCGCCATGGGAGCCGAGCGTCAGCGTCGTGACGGACCCGACCGGAACGCCGAGTTCTTCGGCGACGAAATGGGTGAAGCGAGCGGTATCAAGCATTCCGGCCTGACCCAGCACTCGCTGGTGCGGAAAACCGGTCACGATGTGGGCCAACGCAGTCATCTCATCGAGTGGGTTGGCAACGTTGATGACGACGCAATCGGGCGCGTACCGGGCGACGTTCTCGGCGACTTGCCGCATGATGGCGGCGTTCGTTTCGATCAGGTCCATGCGGCTCATCCCGGGCTTGCGCGGTAACCCGGCGGTGATGACCACGATCGACGAGTCCGCAATGACTTCGTAACCCTCTCCCGAGGGTCCCGTTGTCTGACCGACGATTGTGGTTTCGAAGCCTTCCACCCAGCGAGATTGATTCATGTCCAAGGCAAGCCCCTCGGCCTTGCCGTCCACGACATCGGTCAGCACGACCGTCTCGAAGATGTCGTATTCCGCTAGTCGTAGCGCCGTTGTCGAGCCGTAGAAACCGGCTCCCACCACGGTCACCTTGCCACTGCGAGCCATTGCGCACCCTTCACGTCCAGGGGGAAGAAATCTTGACGTCAAGATACCTGCCCAGGCGGGCACCGGACTCAGCGGGGAGGTGGTACCCAGAAGGCGAAAAGGGCGAGCAGCGCCCCTAGGACCCCGAGCACTAGCACGTCGACCTTCCGCGATCGGACGACAAGCAGCCCAGCTTCACGCTCGGGCAGGAAAAGCCGCAGGAACGCCGCCAGCAGGACACTGCCGGCGAGCACAACCGAACCTCGGCGGAAATAGTCCAGGCCCACCAGGACGAGAGCCACCGCCACTCCACACAACACCACGATCATCGGCCACTGCCTCCACCACCGAGGGGCGCGCAGTTCCCGGACGTTATCTGAGCCTGGTGACGACATACCGCGATCGACTAACCCGCTGCTCGTTCAGCGGTCTCGACAATGTTGGTCAGCAGCATCGCTCGCGTCATGGGGCCGGTGCCACCCGGCATGGGGGCGACCCATCTGGCGACCTCGAGGACATCCGCCGCGACGTCTCCGGTGAGACCTGCGTCGGTTCGGGTGATTCCGACATCAAGCACAGCAGCTCCCGGCTTGACCGCCTGCGCCTGAACCATGCCCGGCACCCCGGCGGCGGCCACCACGATGTCGGCGCGCGAGATTTCAGCGTCGATGTCACGCGTTCCGGTGTGGCACAAAGTGACGGTCGCGTTCTCGCTGCGCCGGGTCAACAGCAGCCCCAAGGGTCGGCCGACCGTTACCCCGCGCCCGATCACGACGGCATGGGAGCCGTTGATCGGGACGTCGTACGCGCGCAGAAGCTCGACGATGCCCCGAGGTGTGCACGGCAACGGAGCATCGATTCCGAGGACCAGCCGACCGAGATTCATCGGGTGCAGGCCGTCGGCGTCTTTGGCCGGGTCCATCAACTCCAGAAGACGGTTCGCGTCCAGGTGCGCCGGTAGCGGCAACTGGACGATGTAGCCGGTAATGGCAGGGTCTGCGTTCAGATCGCGAACATGCTGCTCGAGCTGCTCCTGGGTGGTATCCGCAGGGAGATCGACACGGATGGACGCGATGCCCACCTCGGCGCAATCCCTGTGCTTCCCGCCGACATAGGCATGCGAGCCCGCATCGTCACCGACGAGCACCGTTGCCAACCCGGGAACGACTCCGCGTTCGCCCAGCGCCGCAACCCGAACGGCGAGGTCCTTCTTCACCGCCGCTGCGGTCGCTTTGCCGTCCAGAATTGTCGCGGTCAC
>CALKMY010000166.1 GCA_938091275.1 Candidatus Nanopelagicales bacterium
ACCAGGTCGCCGCCGATGACCTCCTCGATACCCGACCGGATGACGGGGTCGGCGTCTTCGTCCCAGTTGAGTTCCTGGACGGTCATGCCCGCATCCAGATGCAGGGCAGACGCACGACGCTGTGCCTCTTCCGGGTCGATCAACCCGGCATCCGCGCTCACGTATTTCCTCCAAAGCGGCCACGACGATGCCCCGTGCATCGCCTCGAGTGTGCCTAGTCCACCGAAAGTCCCCGCCCTACGCAAGCAGTTCCGGCTAACTCGTTCGTGATGCTTCCCGGCAACTGCTCCCCAACTGGCCCGTTCCCGCCACGCTTCTTCCTCCCGACTCGCCACGGCAGGGCGCATGGTGACTGCCGGCGCCCATGCGCGAGAATGCGCTCACACACGCTTCACCACCGATGACACGGCCCCGGGGCGACCCCTCGGGAGCGTCAGACGAAAGAGGGTGCGAACACCGATGGCCCCTGAGAGCGACTCTTCCGCTCCCCTGGCGGGCGGCTTGCCGACCCAGTACGTGGACGTCGACCCGGACGAGACCCGTGAGTGGATTGACTCCCTCGACGCACTGGTCGATGCCTCGGGCAATTACCGCGCCCGCTACATGATGCTCTCGCTCTTGCGCCGAGCGGCAGAGCGCAACGTGGGTGTGCCGAGCCTGCGCAGCACCGACTACATCAACACCATCTCCCCCGAGCGCGAGCCCTGGTTCCCCGGGGATGAGGCGGTGGAGCGGGAGATCCGCCGGATGATCCGGTGGAACGCCGCCATCATGGTGCACCGAGCGCAACGTCCCGGCGTATCCGTTGGAGGACACATCTCCACGTACGCGAGTTCGGCGACGCTGTACGAGGTCGGCTTCAACCACTTCTTCAAGGGACCCGACCACCCCGGTGGCGCGGACCAACTCTTCTTCCAAGGCCACGCGTCCCCCGGCATGTACGCGCGAGCCTTCATTGAAGGTCGGATCACCGAATCTCAGATGGATGGCTTCCGTCAGGAACTCTCCCACCCCGGTGGTGGCCTTCCGTCCTATCCGCATCCGCGACTCATGCCATCGTTCTGGCAGTTCCCGACCGTCTCGATGGGCCTGGGGCCCCTCAACGCCATCTACCAGGCACGGTTCAACAAGTACCTGGAGAACCGTGGGTTGGCCGACACGTCGCAGCAGAAGGTGTACGCCTTCCTCGGCGACGGCGAGACCGACGAGGTCGACGCCGTCGGTGCGCTGTCCCTGGCAGCGCGAGAGGAACTCGACAACCTCGTCTTCGTCGTCAACTGCAATCTGCAGCGCCTCGATGGACCTGTTCGCGGCAACGGCAAGATCATTCAAGAACTCGAGTCGCTTTTCCGCGGCGCCGGATGGAACGTCATCAAGGTGGTCTGGGGAAGAGCCTGGGATCAACTATTGGCCGCGGACCGCGATGGTGCGCTCGTCAACTTGATGAACAACACCCACGACGGCGACTTCCAGACGTACAAGGCCGAGAACGGAGCCTTTATTCGCGATCACTTCTTCGGACGCGATCCGCGGACCGCGAAACTCGTGGAGACCTGGAGCGATGACGAAATCTGGTCGTTGCAACGCGGCGGCCACGACTACCGCAAGATGTATGCCGCCTATGAAGCTGCCACGAAGGTCAAGGGCCAGCCCACCGTCATCTTGGCCAAGACCATCAAGGGCTGGACGCTGGGATCGCACTTCGAAGCGAGAAACTCCACACACCAGATGAAGAAACTCACGGTGGAGGATCTGAAGGAGTTCCGCGACCGACTGCACATTCCCATCGCGGATTCACAGCTCGACGAGTACCTGCCCCCGTACTACAACCCAGGACCGGACAACCCCGCGATCCAGTACATGCTCGACCGACGCGCAACCCTCGGTGGCTTCCTGCCCAGTCGTCGAAAGACCGCACGGTCGCTCCCCCAACCCCCGGACTCCACGTACGAGGTGGTGCAACGCGGATCGGGCAAGCAGCCGGTGGCGACAACCATGGCGTTCGTTCGACTTCTGAAGGACCTGATCCGCGATGAGGGCATGGGCGCGCACTTCGTCCCGATCATCCCCGACGAGGCCCGCACTTTCGGCATGGACTCGTTGTTCCCCACGTTGAAGATCTACTCACCGCACGGGCAGCAGTACACGTCGGTCGACAGAGAGTTGATGCTGTCCTACAAGGAATCAGAAACCGGGCAGATCCTGCACGAAGGGATCAACGAGGCGGGTTCGGTCGCCTCCTTCACCGCCGTCGGCACCTCCTACTCCACCCACGACGTTCCGATGATTCCGATCTACATCTTCTACTCCATGTTCGGTTTCCAGCGCACCGGCGACGGTTTCTGGGCGGCGGGCGACCAAATGGCACGCGGCTTCGTTCTCGGGGCAACTGCCGGTCGGACCACCTTGAATGGCGAGGGGCTGCAGCACGAGGACGGGCACAGCCAACTGCTCGCGAGCACCAATCCAGCGGTGGTGGCCTACGACCCGGCGTTCGGCTACGAGCTCGGGCACATCGTCAAGTCCGGGCTGCAACGCATGTATGGGGAGCCGGACCCCGATCCGACCTACAGCGAGTTCGATCTCCTTGACGAGCACCGTGGGGAATCACCCAACGTCTTCTACTACCTGACGATTTACAACGAGCCCTACCCGCAACCGGCGGAGCCGGACAACTGCGACGTCGAGGGAATCATCAAGGGACTGCACCTGATCAGCGAGGGGTCCGGCGACGGTTCCCACGTGCAACTGCTGGCCAGTGGCGTCGGAGTGAACTGGGCGCTGCGCGCCCAAGAACTGCTCGCGCAGGACTGGGGAGTTGTTGCCGACGTGTGGTCGGTGACGAGTTGGAATCAACTCAGGCGTGACGGCCTGGCCGCCGACCGACACAACATGCTCAACCCAGAGGACGAGCCACTGGTTCCCTTCGTCACCCAACGCCTGGAGGGTCGCCCGGGCCCGGTGGTTGCGGTATCCGATTGGATGCGCGCGGTGCAAGACCAGATTCGTGAATGGGTCCCGCAACCGTTCGTCTCCCTGGGCACCGACGGTTGGGGTCTGTCCGACACGCGCGGCGCGTTGCGCCGGCATTTCCTGGTCGACGCTGAATCGATCACCGTGCAAGCACTCGCCATGCTTGCGCGTACGGGAGACGTCGATCCGGGAACCGTCACTCGAGCGATCAAGACGTACCAACTCGATGACCCATCCGCCGCGGACGCGGGAAATACGGAAGGATCAGGGTAATTCGGCAGGACGAGGAGTCACGCCGCACGAGTACCGAGTCGATTCCCGGATAAGGAGGTCACGTGTCCGACGACCCACGACGTTTCCTTCGCTATCTGGATGCTGAACGCAACGCGTCTCTGCTGTATCGGGCCCTGGCCGAATCCA
>CALKMY010000167.1 GCA_938091275.1 Candidatus Nanopelagicales bacterium
CACCGCATCGGATATCAAGATTCAGGCCGAGCAGATGCTGTTCATCAAGAAGCGGATGGCGAGCCTGATCGCCGATCACAGCGGCCAGACGGTCGAGCAGATCGAGAAGGATTCCGACCGGGACCGCTGGTTCACGGCCGAAGAGGCGCGTGAGTACGGACTCATCGATGTTGTCTACAGCACGGATGCGGACGCACCGGGCAAGAAGGGAAGTGCCAAGTGAGTGACGTTCCCTTCCTGGCGCAGTCGCCGTCCAGCCGGTACATCATTCCGGAGTTCCGCGAGCGCACCGCCAACGGTGAGCGCGTCCATAACCCGTACACGAAGCTGTTCGAAGAGCGCATCATCTTCCTGGGTGTGCAGATCGACGACGCATCGGCCGACGACGTTATGGCGCAGCTGCTCACGTTGGAGTCGATGGACCCCGATCGAGACATCCAGATCTACATCAATTCACCGGGTGGCTCGTACACGGCGATGACCGCGATCTACGACACCATGCAGTTCGTCAAGCCGCAGGTGCAGACGGTCTGCCTGGGACAGGCGGCATCCGCGGCCTCGGTGCTGCTGGCTGCCGGGACCCCCGGCAAAAGATTCGCCCTGCCGCACGCCCGCGTCCTGATCCATCAGCCCTACACCGAAGGTGGGGGCCAGGGCTCGGATATCGAGATCCAGGCGAACGAGATTCTGCGCATGCGCAAGGAGATGGAAGTTATCCTGGCGCGGCATACCGGTCGGTCCGAGGAGCAGATCGAGCAGGACATTGAGCGGGACAAGATCCTCACCGCGGATATGGCCAAAGAGTTCGGGATCATCGACCAGGTGATCTCCTC
Source organism: Candidatus Nanopelagicales bacterium (assembly GCA_938091275.1). Taxonomy (GTDB): domain Bacteria; phylum Actinomycetota; class Actinomycetes; order S36-B12; family S36-B12; genus S36-B12. The sequence continues at coordinate 834 of CALKMY010000167.1, forward strand.
CCGAAAGGTCTGACGCCACCCTCGACCACCGGTCGAGACTTCCATCCTGGCGCGGCGCGCGGATATCTAGGCAGGACCCACGAAATCGGGGTACGGTTTTGCGTGCCCTGCCGACGATGGTGGGGCCGTCGGCGCGTCGGGCGATATTCGTCCCCATGGGCCGCGAGGCAGGAAGGGGCGCGCCGTGGCTCGCATCGGTGAGAGTGGCGACCTATTGAAGTGCTCTTTCTGCGGCAAAAGCCAAAAGCAAGTCAAGAAGCTCATTGCCGGCCCCGGGGTCTACATCTGCGATGAATGCATCGACCTGTGCAACGAGATCATCGAAGAGGAACTCAGCGAGGCGGTTGAATCGCCGGTCGGTGGGGAACTACCCAAGCCCCGGGAAATCTACGACTTCCTCGATCAGTACGTGATCGGACAGGATCCGGCCAAGAAGGCCCTCGCGGTCGCCGTCTACAACCACTACAAGCGAGTCCAAGCCGAAGCCCGCGAGAAGCCTCGCGAGGATGTTGTCGAGGTCGCCAAGTCCAACATCATGCTGCTTGGTCCCACCGGATCGGGCAAGACGCTGCTCGCCCAGACGCTGGCACGGATCTTGAACGTGCCGTTCGCGATCGCCGACGCAACGGCTCTCACCGAAGCCGGCTACGTCGGCGAGGACGTCGAGAACATCCTGCTCAAGCTCATCCAGGCGGCCGACTACGACGTCAATCGAGCGCAGACCGGCATCATCTACATCGACGAGATTGACAAGGTGGCTCGCAAGAGCGAGAACCCGTCGATCACCCGTGATGTCAGCGGTGAGGGCGTGCAGCAGGCGTTGCTGAAGATCCTTGAGGGCACAACGGCATCGGTGCCTCCCCAGGGTGGACGCAAGCACCCGCACCAGGAGTTCATTCAGATCGACACGACGAACGTGCTGTTCATCGTCGGTGGCGCCTTCGCCGGGTTGGACACGATCGTCGAACAGCGCCTCGGGAAGAAGAACCTCGGATTCACCTACGACCTGGTCGACGGTGAGCGCGAGGAAACCGCAGCGGTCGACGATGTCTTCTCGCACGTCATGCCCGAGGACCTACTGAAGTACGGGATGATCCCGGAGTTCATCGGGCGCCTACCGGTCTTCACGTCGGTCACCCAACTCGACCGCGAGGCACTCATCGAGGTTCTCACCGAACCCAAGAACGCCCTCGTCAAGCAGTACCAGCGGCTCTTCGAAATCGATGGCGTCGAGTTGGAGTTCGCCCCTGACGCGCTCGAGGAGATCGCCGATCTTGCGCTGATGCGGGGCACGGGCGCTCGAGGACTGCGTTCGATCTTGGAGGAAGTCCTCCTGCACGTGATGTATGACGTGCCGAGCCGCGAGGATGTCGCCAAGGTTGTCATCACCGGTGAGGTTGTTCGCGACAACGTGAATCCCACCATCGTGCCGCGTGATGTGGATGCGGCTCCGCGCGAAAAGTCCGCGTAGGTCGACCAGCGCGGCAAGCCTCGCGTCGCGAATGCCGCGGCGTTAACTCCAGTTACGGGATCAGCGATTCAATTCGTGCAGTAGGTCGCTGTCCGAGGTGATCTCCCCGCCGTGTGGGCTCATGGTGAAGTTGATATGCAGGGACGCGAGATCCCGCAGGTGGACGCTGCGGTCGGCAACAGCGATCAGTCTCGTGTCGCTCCCGGCGATGGCGCTGACCGTTTGTTGCACCATGAGCGAGTCCACCCCGTTGGGGCCTTGAATGATGTGCTGGGGGAAGACAACGCCCCAGCGTGGCCAGCCGTACAGGTCTGTCGAATCCGCTGCGGCGGCGGCACCGGCGGTGACCGCGATGTTGACGCCGCGGTCGGCGATGGTGCGAAGGGTCTCGCCACTGTTGGTCGGGATCGTGTCAAAAATCAAGACGGTGCGGGCGATTTCCACGAGGCCGAGAACCGGACTGATCAAATTCGCCAGCGAGTGCTCACCGGCGTCGGGGTTGACCAAGACAGCGGGAGCCCAGACCAGGAGCGGCACATCGCGCTCGAGTGATGAGGTGCGCTGCAGGATCTTCTTCGCCTCGACCAGGTGCGCAATCATCGCGGCCGCGGCGATATCGGCTTTGCGTGACACGGTCGTGTGAAAAGTGTCCGGATCGGACACGTCGACGTGCCCGATGGTGCGCAGCCAACCCGTCTTCGCACACAGCGCATCGACGTCGTCGGACTCCACATTGACGATAGGAGCGATCGACGTGGCGAAACGTGGAGTGTCGCCTTCGTTGTGCTGGGCGAGGTCCTCGCGAAGGAGCGCCAACATGTCCACGGTGGTCACGGGAGTTTCGGCGGAATCGATGATCGCCTCGGGCGTGATTTCATGGATGCTCACGTTCTCGATGGCGAAGGGGTCGCGAGCGCCCTGGTCAGAGAGGAGTCGTTCCCGCGCAAGAGCGATCAGCCCATCGCAGGTGAAGTCATCGACTTGGTGAGCGGCGTAGCCGAACGCGACGCTGACATGGACATCGACGTCGAGCTTCGCGCTCGGTATCGCACCGTGGTTGTTGATGTAGGTCTGGAGTTCGCGGAGAACGTCGATGCTGGATCGAATGACGGGTCCGCCACCGAGGGCGACCCAGATGTGACCGGGGTCGTCGTAGGCCAGGAACATGTCGTGTCCGGCGAAGTTGGGGTTGCCGAGGGCAAGTCGCATCACCTGACCGACGGCGACGTTCTCGAACTTGCCGCCAGCCAGCGCACCGAAGTCGTCGATGGAGTAGACCGCGACGACGAGCGAGCGGGACTCCGGGCTGGCGTCGGCGAGAGATTGCAGCCGAGAGGTGGCCTCCTCAAAGGCGGTCATGCTCGGCCAACGGTTGATCTCGGTGAACATCTCATCGAACGCCGAGGCGAGGCGGCGATCATCGGACGCGACGACGGGTACCAGCAGGCTCTGCGTGGCGAGGTTGGTGAATCGTTGAACGATCGTGCTGTTGCGCACCTGGAAGGTGCCCGGCCACAGCCATTCGGAGACGGTCACGCCACTCGTGCTCGGGTGTCCGGGCTCGGGATACAGGCGCATCGTCAACGTCTTGGGGCTCATGAGTGATCGACGATCCGCGGGCGGGGCGTTTTCGTATTGATCGACGGCGACGAAATCGTCGCTGACTCGACCGTCATGGTGAGTGACGACGGACAGGGCTCGGGTGGCGCCGAAGACAGAGATGGCCATCCGGGTGGTGGTGCGCAGGGCTGCTCGCTCGGCGAGCTCGGGATCTAAGGAGCCGTCGGCGAGGCGACCGACCACCTCGGTCTGATGCTGCGCCCACAGCGCCATCGTCTTGATGGCCTCTCGGCGCCAGAGCCCCAGCGATGCGAGCCACAGCAGCGCCCAGGAGGCCAAGAAGACGCCGAGTCCGACGAGAACACCTTGGGCGTCCCCGCCGTCCGGAACGAAGGCCTCGACCCAGGTGCCGGCGGCGGTGGTGACCCAGGCGATAAACGCACTGACGAGAGCGACGATGATGCGGCGGCTGTCGACGGCGTCGCGGGCGAAGTCCCATACCGAGGTGTTGGCGTTCACCCATCGGGTGATGGTGTTCAAGATCAGTCCGACATACATCGCGATCAGCGCGGCGGTGAGGAAGGGCCATACCGGTGGAACCACTCCGACCGGGGGAACGAGTGGCTCGATGACGACGAACGCGACCACGCCGATGAAGCCGATCGTGAAGTTTTTGGTGAGGCTGTGGTACCGGGCGTTCGGGTCACGCTCGAGGTTCCGGGTCGAATCCATCACCACGCGAATCACCAGGGCAGCCCCGAATAGGGCTAGTGCGAGAACACCCTGGATGAAAGCGCCCGCGAGTAGTGCGCCGACGAGGACCGCGTTGAAGGTAATGGTGGTCGACTCCCACGGCTTTTGCGGATTAGTGGGGTTGTCGAGGATCTCGCGAATACGCGATGAGGATTGGGCGCGGAAGATCGCCTGCGGTGCGAAAACGCTGATCACCACCAGGAGCAGCGCTCCGGGGACGATCGCGTTGCTTAAGTCGACGTTCCCGGGAACCGGCTCGATGCCGACGACGAGAACCACGGCGAGGGCGACGAGCGTGGAGGTCAGCCCGACCGCGATATAGAGACCGCCGGTGAGGCCAGCGCGACGCTGAACTTGCTGCTCAGCCCTGCTGCGCGGGCGGTGATGGGTGGCCGGATGAAGCCACGAACCAAGCGTCAGCCAGAGGGCGCGTAGCCCTATGTCGGGGAGGGAAGCCACGCCTCATGGTAGCGACCATGGAGGAGAAATCGATGATCCGACCGATACCCACGAGGAGGAGGGTGTCGTGAGCGCTGGTCGAATGTCCCGTGCGCGCCGGGTTGCGGTCGTGGCCTGCGTGTCGGTCGTGGCCGCCACCGGCGTGGTCGGCCTGCGTCCGTTCGACGCCCCCGTTCCCCGTGCTCTCGCGGACGTCGGCGCCGAAGCATCAGGCTCGGCGAACTCAGGCTCCGTGAACGCAGGCTCCGTGAACCACGAGTCCGCCGATGCCATCGACCTTGCGGACGCCGCTGGTGGTACTCGTGATTCGAGCGATGCCGCGCTCACCACCGTGCCCGGGGCGTCGGGTATCGACTCCACCCGCTTCGAGGATGTTCGAGATGCGGTGGTCGCCCGCTCGGAACCGGTGGATCTTTCATCTTTGTCCTACGCCGACGCGTACCGCACCCTCTGGCTGCGCATCGAGGACGGCACAGACTTGCTGGAGCGTCTTCGAGGCGAACTGTCCTCGGCGACCGCGGCGTTCGAGCTCGCGCGAGTTGAACTGACGACGGCTGCTCGGCATCAAGATCGCGCCGACGTCGAATCGGTTCGCTCCGGTCACGATCTCGATGACGCCGCCCGCGACCTCTACATGACCGGGTCCACCGGGGTCGATGCCGCCTTCCAGGCTCTTAGTGGAAGCCCGGA
>CALKMY010000168.1 GCA_938091275.1 Candidatus Nanopelagicales bacterium
GGAGTTCAGGATTCCGTAGACGTCGTTGGTCTCCGGGTTCCAGATCTCACCACCGGTTGAGTACGCGAACGGGTAGTACGCGCAGGAGAAGAAGTCGTACTCCTTGCTGTACATCATCGCCGTTCCGTACACGCCTCCCGACGGATCGTTGAAGAAGTCAACAATCTCAAGGAAGTCGTCCATGAGGATGTTCTCGTACTCCTCGTAGGTGGTCGGCAGATCCTTGCCAGTAGCGTCCTTGAACGCAGCCTGGTTTGCCGGATCCTCCAGCCAGTCCTTACGCAGGAAGACGCCCTGAGTGTCGGGCATCTGCGGGAAGCCCCAACGCTGTCCGGAGCCATCCGGGTAGACCTGGTAGGTGTTGGTCACCAGCGACGAGTAAGGCTCGATGTCGAGCTCGGGGTTCAATGCGAAGACATCGTCGGCCTTCACAATCCACCCTGGCTCGGAGAGCGCACCCAGCCACTGGCTGTCAACGATCATCAGGTTGAACTCGTTCGAACCTGAAGCGAGCGTCGGTGCGATCTTCTGGAAAAGCTCACCGAAGGGTGCTTCGGCGAACGCCAGATCGCTTACGTCGTAGCCGTACGTCTCCTTGGCGTAAGCCTGGAACGCCGGCCACATGGACTCGGGCGCTGCGCTGGGCGGCCAACCACCGATACGCGAGTAGCCGAATTCGATCGACTTGCCCTGCATATTGGTGTCGGAGCTACCGCACAGCGGGTTGTCCGGGTTATCGGCGCAGGTTTCTCCGCCTCCAGAGTCTCCGGAGTCTCCGGAATCTCCGCCGTCTGCCGACTCTGACGAGTCGCCTCCACCGTCGGAGGCACCGTCATCCCCCGAGCTACAACCCGCGAGTACGGCCGTCGAAGCCAGACCAACAGCGGCAAGCGCTGCGACCATGCGACGTCCAGTCCAGCGCTTCGAGCGCCGACTCACGGGAGTTTGGGTTGCACTGTGTGTCATCCCTCTTTCCCTTCCTCTCTCTCCTTGATAGGACCAGCTTCCGTCGAGCGCCACCGAGTGTCGTGGGCTTGAGAGACGCTGGTCACATCCTTTCCGTTGATCCCGCTAATTCAGGATCCATTTGTGTGAAGACTTTGTAACAATCAATGCAAAACGGATATTTATGCACTTTCGGGTTGATGTCATCGAGCGCCCAACAGGTGCTCGACCGCCAATTGCGACAACTGCACATAGCCGTATCCACGTTTAGACAGCCGCTCAGCGGCTTCGGCACTGAACGTCAGGTCGTCGATGGTCTCCCCCGGCGTCAGGGTCGGCTCCGCAAGAGACTCCAGGCCCGAGGCCCGCAGTGCTTGCTGAACCGCCGGGTCCTCCCGGAAGCTTCGCGCACGATCCCGCAACATCAGATACATCCGCATGTTGGCCTCTGCTGACGCCCACACACCGTCGAGGTCCTCTGTTCGCATCGGCTTGTAGTCGAAGTGCTTAGGACCGGAGTAGTCGCTTCGCTCAATCAGGTCGACGAGGAAGAAAGCGTTCGTGAGATCCCCATGCCCAAACACCAGGTCCTGGTCGTACTTGATACCGCGCTGCCCGTTCAGATCGATGTGGAAGAGCTTGCCGCTCCACAACGCCTGCGCAATCGCATGCACGTAGTTCAGCCCAGCCATCTGCTCGTGACCGGTCTCCGGATTCAGACCCACCATGTCGGGATACTGCAGTTGATCGATAAAGGCAATGGCGTGACCGACCGTTGGGAGCAGGATGTCTCCGCGGGGCTCATTGGGCTTGGGTTCGATTGCAAAGCGCAGGTCGTAGCCCTGGTCGATCACGTACTGACACAGCAGATCGACCCCTTCCTTGTAACGCTGCAGCGCATCGCGGATGTCCTTGGCGGCGTCCATTTCCGATCCCTCGCGCCCACCCCACATCACGTAGGTGGGCACACCGAGCTCGGCGGCGTAGTCGACGTTGCGCCGGGTCTTGGCGATGGCCAGCCGTCGCACGTCGCGGTCGTTGGACGTGAAGGCGCCGTCCTTGAACACCGGGTGGGTGAACAGGTTGGTCGTCATCATTGAGGTGACCATTCCCGTTCGATCGAGGGCCGATTTCCACTCGTCGAATCGCGCCCGTCTCGCCGAGTCATCTGCGTCGAAAGCAACAAGGTCGTCATCGTGGAAGGAAACACCCCAGGCGCCGAGCTCGGACAATCGCTCGAGCGACTCCACGGGATCCAGGGCCCGGCGGGTCGCATCACCGAAGGGATCTCGGGCCTGCCAGCCCACGGTCCACAGGCCGAACGCGAACTTGTCCGCTTTCGTCGGCTTGATGTCCTGCGCTGGCGTCAGCATGTCGTCCTCAACTCTTCGACGAGAAGGCCGCGTCGAAGGCCTTCTCGGCCGGCTCGATCTGGGTCAGTTTGCGGACGAACTCCAAGGCCTCCGGCCCTCCGGTGAGTCGATCCATTCCGGCGTCTTCCCACTCCACCGACATCGAGTGCTCATATCCGATGAAGTTCAACATCCGGAAGATGCTCTCCCAGGGCACGTCGCCGTGGCCGGTCGAGACGAAATCCCATCCTCGGCGGGGGTCGGCCCACGGCAGGTGGGATCCGAGTCGACCGTTGCGCCCGTCGAGCTGCTTGCGCGACTCCTTCAGGTGCACGTGGTAGATCCGGTCTTGGAAGTCCCACAGGAATCCGACCGGGTCGAGGTCCTGCCACATGAAGTGACTGGGGTCGAAGTTCAATCCGAATGCCGACCGGTGGCCGATGGCCTCCAGCGACCGCTTCGTCGTCCAGTAGTCGTAGGCGATCTCACTGGGGTGCACCTCGTGCGCGAAGCGCACTCCTTCCTCATCGAACACATCCAGGATCGGATTCCATCGATCCGCGAAGTCTTGGTATCCGCGCTCGATCATCTCGGCGGGGACCGGAGGAAACATGGCCACCGTGTGCCAGATCGACGATCCGGTGAAGCCGACAACGGTGGGGATTCCCATCTTGGCGGCAGCTCGGGCGGCGTCCTTCATCTCTTCTGCAGCACGCTGCCGCACACCCTCAGCCTCACCGTCGCCCCACAGCCGCTCGGGC
>CALKMY010000169.1 GCA_938091275.1 Candidatus Nanopelagicales bacterium
GACCGGCGTCCGATCTGAACCACTTCGGCTCCCGTTCCGACGTTGACGGCGTCGGCGTAGGTCTCCGGGAACACCGACCCGGGGTCGTCGCGGGCCAAGCCCTCAGCGTCGCTTCGATCCAGGACGGCGAAGTGCAGACCTTCGTCCAACCAACGATGCCGGTCGCGCGCGAACTCCGGATAGATGGTGAGCCGCGGTGCCAACTCGAGTCCGCGCGACGCTGTCGCGTCACTCAGAGCATCCAGAGCCGGCCACGGGCGTTCAGGGTTCACGTGGTCCGCCGTTACGGGTGAGACTCCTCCGAAGTCGTCAATGCCCGCGTCGAGAAGCGCTCCGATGTCGTCGACGAGATTCGGTGGTGCTTGCACGTGAATGTCCGCGGGCAGGATCGATCCTGCTAGTTGGATCGCATCGACAAGTTCGTCCATCGAACACGAGGGCGCATCACGCATGGCCGTCCCGTCCTTGGGTACGAAGTTTTGAACGATGACTTCCTGCACGTGGCCGTGACGTCCATGGCTCGACGCGATCGCTTCGAGAGCCTCGATCCGGTCCTCGCGGGACTCCCCGAAGCCGACCAAAATCCCTGTGGTGAACGGGATGGACAACTCCCCGGCCCACTCCAACGTCGCCAAGCGGCGTTGCGGATCCTTATCGGGGGCTCCCCGATGCGCGGCGAGGTTCGGATTGAGGGATTCGATCATCATTCCCTGGCTCGGCGCCACAGTGCGCAACCGCGCGAGGTCATCTTTGGAGAGTGCGCCCGCATTCGCGTGCGGGAGCAAACCGGTCGTCTCGAGTACGTGTCGACATGCAGCAACCAGGTAGTCCACCGTCGATGCGTATCCGTGCTCTTCGAGCCAGGCGGCCGCCTGGGGGTAACGATCTTCGGGGTACTCGCCGAGGGTGAACAGAGCTTCGTGGCATCCGGCGAGTGCACCCTGGGTCGCGATCGCTTCGACCTGATCCAACGTCAGGTAGGGGGCCGGGAGGTGTCGCGGGGATTGCGCGAACGTGCAATAGCCGCAACGGTCTCGGCACAGATGGGTGAGCGGGATAAATACCTTGGGCGAGAACGTCACGCGACGGCTCGTGCGCTGTCTCACCAGGCCTCCTTCGATGCTCGAATCGACCGCGGAGACAACTCCCGAAACAACCGCGACCTCACCCATCGTGGCACATTCGGCGCGACCGGGCTTTCGTTGGCTCGAGTTGCCCGAAGGCGCACGTCTTTCGATGGATCCGGGTGATAGTCAGCGAAACGTTTCGAACACAAAAGGCCCAATCGACCGTCGCCGCAGTCAGGCGCTCACGCCTTCGGACACTGCACCGGGCGTGAAGGTGCGCACGCCGGCCCGCGAGGCGGTCCAGGTCCATCCGGGCTCGCGCTCAGGAGCCTCCTCGTGGACGATTTCCAGTCCTGCGGCCGCGGCCTTGCCGAAGGCGTCGTCGACGTGGACGACGTTCTCCCAACCGAGATTGCGCATCAGCGAGACGACAACCGATGCTCGGTAGCCCGATCCGCAATGGACGTAAACCGTGCCCTGCCGTGGAATCTCGTTCATGCGTGCGGCCACGTCATAGAAGGGCATGAAGGTGGCGTCTTTGATGTGGCCCGACTCCCACTCGAGGATCTGGCGCGTATCGAGGACGATGTCGCTCGAGCCGGGCTGCCACTCTGCCGCGAGGGTCGCAAAATCTATCCGTCGAATCGATGCCGGAGTGTGTCCTTCCGACATCCAGGAAGTCACATCACCCACGGCCTGACGCACCGGCCGGTCGATGCCGATCCGGACGATTTCGCGTTGCGCGGTCGCCACCTGTTCACGCGTGTCACCGATAAGTGTGAGCGGTGTTCCCCACGGAATCATCCAGCCGAGATAGTTGACGAACGAGCCGCTCAGGTCGACGTTGATGGAGCCGGGCACGTGCGCAGGCATGAAGACCGCGCGCGATCGCAGATCCACCACCCACTCCCCGGCCTCGATGCGTCGTCGCAACTCGCCTCCGTCTGCCAGTTCGGGAGCTGACAGATCAGCGCCGGTGGGACCCGCCGCGTTGGCAGGACCCATGTGTGCGTAGTAGGCGGGAAAGACGTCGAGTCCGGCGAGAACCATGTCCACGAAGTCGGACTCTGTTTGGGTCAGGGCTGGGTTGGTCTGATGCTCCTGCTCAAGGGACGACTCTGTGCCGGTCGTCTGAATCGACGAGCAGAATGAGCCGAACCCGTGGGTCGGATAGATCCGGGTTTGGCCGTCGAGTTGGTCCACGAGTTTGTGCGCCGAGTGCCATTGATCGGCCGCCTGTTGTTTCGTCGCTTCTGGTGACACAAGGTCCGGGCGGCCAACCGTGCCATACAGCAGCGATCCGCCGGTGAACACCATTCCGGGGAGTCCGTCACCCGAACTGCCGTCTCGGGACACGGCGAAAGAGATGTGATGCGGGGTGTGGCCGGGAGTATGGACGACCGCGACCTCAAGTTCACCCACACCGAAGGTGGAGCCATCACCGACGACGTCGACGTTCGACTCACCGAGGAATGCCAGGTCGACGCCCGAGGGCACGACGTACCTCGCCTGGTGGGCTGCGGCCAGGTGATACCCGCCGGTCACGTAGTCGTTATGGATGTGCGTTTCGGCGACATGGGTCACCGTGAGGCCGTGCTCGATGATGAGCTCGTCAATGCGATCGGTGTCGCGTTGCGGATCGATGACCATGGCATGGAGACCGTCGTGGACGATGTAGCCGCGATCCCCCAACCCCGGGGTATCGACGATGACGACCTGGACGGCCTTCGGCTCACTCATGCGTCCCATCCTTGCTGCTTGTGTGTCCTCGACACTTTATGCTAATACCCCTAGGGGTATATGGTCAAACCGACCTTCCGTTGATCGCGGCCGTTGGACTCATCGCGGGTCGAGTCGCGAGTCGAGCATGTGAATTCCGGCACAAGCAGGGTTCTCGACTGGCGATTGAGACACTTTTGCGACATAATCGAGATCTAATCGAGAGACCCTCGATATGACAACAGAAAAGGAGCGACCCTCCATGAAGCACCTCGGATCTATCGTCCACTCCCTCCTCGGCGGCATCCGCCAAGACGAGGCAACCACCCAGCGCAAGCAGATCTACCGCGACTGGGATCGCGAGCGGCGTAACGCCCTGACTCCGTCGGATCTCGCCGAGATCGACGCGATCTTCTCCCGCGCTCTCTAGACGACGCCTCAGCCACGAGTTCTCCGCTTGGC
>CALKMY010000170.1 GCA_938091275.1 Candidatus Nanopelagicales bacterium
GAAGTCGCGTACTTCGAGTGCCTGCACGAACTCAAACTGATCGTCGACCTGATGTACGAGGGCGGCATCGCCAAGCAGCGCTGGAGCGTTTCGGACACCGCCGAATACGGCGACTATGTTTCCGGCCCGCGCGTCATCGACCCTCGGGTGAAAGAAAACATGCAGGCGATCTTGGCGGACATTCAAAACGGAGCATTCGCCAACAGGTTCATGGCCGATCAAGAAGCCGGTGGCCCGGAGTTCCAAGAGTTGCGTGAGAAGGGCGAAAAGCACCCGATCGAGGCGGTTGGTCGAGACCTACGTCAGCTGATGAGTTGGGTTCAAGGCGACGACGATTACGTTGAAGGCAGCGCAGCGCGGTAGTCGCGAATGGCGGGCGCGGCTGGAGACACCAAGGTTTGTGCTTCCTGCGGCCGGGTGATGACTTGGCGTAAAGCCTGGGAACGCACGTGGGATGACGTCAAGTATTGCTCGGATGCCTGCCGCAAGCGCAAGGTGGGACCACAAGACATAGCGCTGGAGGAGTCGATCGTTCGGCTGCTCGATCAGCGACAAGCCGGGGCGACGATTTGCCCGAGTGAAGCGGCGAAGTTCGTTGGTGACGACAACTGGCGCGACTTGATGGAGCCCGCCAGGCGAGCAGCGCGACGTTTGGTCGCCAGGGGCAAAGCGGAGATCACGCAGCAGGGTCGAGTGGTGGATCCGTCGACAGCCAAGGGCCCCATTCGTATTCGAAAGGTTGATCGTCGATGAGCCTCACCCCGCTGCCGGCACCGCCGGCGGACGCCAATGGCGTCGTCGCCTGGGTGAGCCGTCATCTCGGCGACCTGGCGAGTGGTGATCCAACACCGTCACCGACGCGGGGTGGTCAAGCAGCCGCAGACGCAGCTCTCGATGGCTTCGACGTCACCGGATATGCGCGCCGGCGCAACAGCGTGCTCCCGCTCTCGGCCAGAGGTGCCTCGCGGCTGTCGCCCTACATCCGCCATGGCCTGCTGACACTGCCGCGGGTGTATGAGCACGTGAAGTCCGGGCCGGCGTCAGACGTGGAGAAGTTCCGTGACGAATTGCTGTGGCAGGAATACGCGCGTCACCTGTACGCGCGCATGGGTTCAGCGACCCGGACGTCGCTTCGTTTCGCCGTTCGAGACGAGTACCCGCCGGGGGAGAATCCGTGGGACGTCGAGGCTTCGTGTCTGCAGGAGTCCTGGCGCGAGCTCGTGGACACCGGCTACCTGACCAACCAGGCGCGCATGTGGCTTTCCTCGCATTGGACTGTGCGGCACGGCTGGGGTTGGCGTGACGGCGAAGACCTGTTCTTTCGCCATCTGCTCGATGGTTCGCGAGCCGCCAACAGAGCGGGCTGGCAATGGACCGTGGGCGCGTTGACGGGAAAGCCGTACGGATTCTCGCGATGGCAGGTCGAGAAGCGGGCGCCGGAGTTGTGCCGGCGGTGCCCGGTGAGCGACGCCTGCCCCATTCAGGATTGGCCCGAGGATCAGCACCCCGAGCCTCGCTCGATGGTGGATCCCCGGATGCGTCGGGACGACGATGTAGAAGTAACGGCGGGACCCCTCACGCCCCGGGTGGAGGGTCGGCCCGAAGCCGTATGGATCACCGCCGAGAGCCTGGGACGCGATGATCCGGCACTGACGGCGCACGCCGACCTTCCCGTGGTCTTCGTATTCGACGAGGCGCTTTTGCGGCGATTGCGCTTGAGCTTCGCGCGATTGACGTTTCTTACCGAGGCCCTCGCCGACCTGTCGCTCGAACGGCAGGTGCAGACCTATCGCGGGAACGTCTCGCAAATACTCGCCGATGTCGGTCCGGTGGCCGCGACCTTCACCCCGGTGCCGGGGTGGCGTCGAATTTCTGCCCGCGTCACCATCGCGGCTACCTACCCGTGGCCATGGCTGCGGCGACCACACGGTGGGTCGATCACATCCTTCACAGCGTGGTCTAAGTCACGTGCGTCCCGTCGCTAGGCTTCACCCGTGTCTGCATCCCGAGTATTGATCGCCGAAGAACTTTCTCCTGCGACCGTCGAGGCCCTGGGCCCGGACTTCGAGGTGGTTCGCTGCGATGGAGCCAATCGCGATGAGTTGATTCCGGCGATCGCGGATGTCGATGCCATCTTGGTTCGCTCGGCGACGAAGGTCGACGCGGAAGCCATCGCAGCCGCGAAGCGCCTGAAGGTCATCGCGCGCGCGGGCGTTGGATTGGACAACGTCGACGTCAAGGCCGCCACCCAAGCGGGTGTCATGGTGGTGAACGCACCCACCTCCAACATCGTCAGCGCCGCGGAGTTGGCGGTGGGACTGTTGCTCGCCAGCGCACGCAACATTGTGCCCGCGAATTCCGCGCTGCACCGTGGGGAGTGGAAGCGCTCCAAGTACACCGGCGTCGAAGTAGCGGACAAGACCGTCGGCATTGTGGGGCTCGGCCGGATCGGGATCCTCGTTGCCCAGCGCCTCGCCGCGTTCGGTGTGAACCTGATCGCGTACGACCCCTACGTTCAGCCAGCGCGAGCGGCCCAGCTGGGTGTGCACATGGTCACCCTCGATGAGTTACTGGCCGATGCTGACTTCATCACGGTGCACCTGCCCAAGACGCCGGAGACCGTCGGCCTCATTGGGGACGAAGCGCTGAGCAAGGTGAAGCCGACCGTTCACATCATTAATGCTGCGCGTGGCGGCATCGTGGATGAAGAAGCGCTGTTCACCGCGATGACCGAAGGCCGGGTCGCCGGAGCCGGTCTCGACGTCTACGCGTCGGAGCCGTGTACGGACTCGCCGCTGTTCACTCTGGAGAACGTCGTGGCGACACCCCACCTGGGTGCCTCCACCGACGAGGCTCAAGAGAAGGCAGGAATCGCGGTCGCCAAGTCGGTTCGCCTGGCGTTGGCAGGGGAGTTGGTTCCCGATGCGGTTAACGTTCAGGGCGGGCAGATCGATGAAGCGGTCAGGGCGGTCCTACCGCTGGCCGAGCGGATCGGCGCGGTTGCCTGCGGATTGGCGACCGCTGCGGTCGAGCGAGTGGATATCGAAGTCCTCGGCGAGATCGTCGACCAT
>CALKMY010000171.1 GCA_938091275.1 Candidatus Nanopelagicales bacterium
ACCATCGCATCGGGGATATACGGCGGATTCGCGCACACCACATCCACGGCGCCCACCAGGTGACCGAGGCGCTGACCGGGCGACGCCACTTGCGTGGCGTCCGCTGCTACGACCTCCAGCGAGGATCCACCAGCGGCCGCCGCGGCTCGGTACTCCTCGACATTGCGCTCGGTCCACTCCAGCGCGGCCTCGTCTTGTTCAACGAGAAACACCGTGGACCCGGGGGCTTCTAGGGCCAAGGAGAGTCCGATAACTCCGCTTCCCGCACACAAATCGACGGCCGTCCCGCCCTCGGTGTCACGCAATGCGCGAACTCCTGCTTCGGCGATCAATTCGGTCTCCGGCCGTGGGACGAACACACCAGGTCCAACCGAGACCTCGAGTCGACGGAAAGCGGCACGCCCGGTGATGTGCTGCAGGGGAACGCGCGTGAGGCGTCGGGCCACTGCCTTTTCGAATTGCACCCGCTGCGACGCGCGAGGCTCGTCATGCAGGAAGAGCCGACTGCGCGGAACATCGAGCACCCACGCCATCAGCCACGCGGCGTCGGCTTGCGGCGACGGAACCCCTGCACCGGCGAGTCGGCGTTCGGCGTCGTAGAGAAGGTCGCGAACCGTATGCCGGCCACCGTCGGTGGAGTAGCCACCGGACTCGACGTCGTCGAAACGGGGAGAATCGTCGCCCATGGCTGATCCGTCCCTCAGGCCGATGCCTCAGATGATCCCGACAGTCGGGACTCCCGATCCGCCTGAGTGCAGGCGTCCACAATGGCGTCCAAGTCGCCATCGAGAACTTGGTCGAGGTTGTGGGCCTTGAAACCCACGCGATGATCGCTGATTCGATTCTCGGGAAAGTTGTACGTGCGGATGCGCTCACTTCTGTCCACGGTACGAACCTGACTACGTCGCGCGTCTGATGCTTCCTGCGCCGCCTGCTCCTCCGCAATGGCCAGCAAGCGAGCGCGCAGAATCCGAAGCGCCTGTTCCCGGTTCTGCAACTGGCTCTTCTCGTTCTGGCAGGACACGACGACGCCTGTGGGAACGTGGGTGATGCGTACGGCTGAGTCGGTGGTGTTTACGCTCTGCCCTCCGGGACCCGAAGATCGGTACACGTCGATGCGGAGATCGTTCGGATCGATGGTCACGTCAACGTCCTCGGCTTCCGGCAAAACGAGCACGCCGGCCGCCGATGTGTGAATCCGGCCCTGGGATTCGGTAACGGGCACTCGTTGGACTCGATGGACGCCACCTTCGAATTTCAGTCGCGCGAAGGGAGCGTCTCCCGGCTCGGGAACGCCCTTGGCCTTCACCGCGAGGGAAACGTCCTTGTAGCCGCCAAGGTCGGACTCGACCGCGTCGATGACCTCGGTAGCCCAGCCGCGCCGTTCGGCGTAACGCAGATACATGCGCAGCAGGTCTCCAGCGAACAGGGCTGATTCCTCGCCGCCCTCGCCGGCCTTCACTTCGACGATGACGTCCTTATCGTCCATGGGATCGCGGGGAATGAGGAGCTCACGAAGCCGCTCTGCCGCACGCTCTTCCCGTTCCTCCAGACTCGCTGCCTCGTCGGAGAAGGCGTCATCCCCCAACTCCGACAGTTCCACGGCGGCGAGGTGGTCCTCGTGCAGAGCGCGCCATTCCCGATAGGCGGCAACAACCGGGCGCAATTGCGCATACCGGCGGCCGAGTTTGCGAGCCGCGGCCTGGTCTGCGTGGATCGACGGGTCGGCGAGTTCGGTCTCGACCTCGTCCAGTTCGCGTGCCAGGTCCTCGCAACTGTCAAACACGCTTTCGCCCTCCCGCCTGAAGTAGCTGCCGAGCAGTCCACAAAAGTTCGGGCGCCGGTCGGGGATCGACCGCGCGACGGGGGAGACACGCGGCCGATCCCGGGCCGGCGCCCGGGAGTCGTGCTAATTCGATCCTGAGCCGGAGCTCTTTCCGTAGCGGGTTTCGAACTTCGCTACGCGACCACCCGTATCGAGAATCTTCTGCTTGCCAGTGTAGAACGGATGGCACTGGGAACACACGTCTGCGTGAATGACGCCGTTCTTCGCGGTGCTCCGCGTCGTGAACGTGCTCCCGCAGGTGCACGTCACCGTCGTCTCCACGTACTCCGGGTGGATATCAGCTTTCACTTCGTCACGTCCTCTGTGTTGGTGTCCGGGTCGTCGGCCACCCTTGGGGGGTGAGGCGACGGGAACCGGAGCCCGCAAAGTATGCCACGGACAGAGTCACTCTTCCTCCGTGGACCCCTGGACAGATGGTGTGGTCTTTTGCACCTGGAGCAAGAAGTCGTAGTTGTTGTCGTTTTCGCGCAGCTTGCTGAGCAGCAACTCGATGGATTGCTGCTGATCGAGCGCGTGCAGGACCCGACGCAGCTTCCACACGATCTTGAGTTCGTCGCTGGACATCAGCAACTCCTCCTTGCGGGTGCCGGACGCGTCCACGTCCACCGCAGGGAAGACCCGCTTGTCCGCGAGTCGGCGGTCGAGCTTCAATTCCATATTGCCCGTGCCCTTGAACTCTTCGAAGATCACCTCGTCCATCCGCGACCCGGTCTCCACCAGAGCCGTGGCAAGGATCGTCAGCGAACCACCGTTCTCGATGTTGCGGGCAGCACCGAAGAACTTCTTGGGCGGGTAGAGCGCCGTGGAGTCGACACCACCGGACAAGATGCGTCCAGACGCTGGCGCCGCGAGGTTGTAGGCACGGCCGAGTCGGGTCATCGAGTCGAGCAGGACGACGACGTCGTGACCGAGTTCCACCAGACGCTTGGCGCGCTCGATCGACAGTTCACTGATGATCGTGTGGTCCTCTGCGGGGCGGTCGAAGGTAGAGGCGATGACCTCACCCTTGACCGAACGCTGCATGTCGGTGACTTCCTCCGGTCGCTCGTCGACGAGCACGACCATCAGGTGAACCTCGGGATTGTTCTCAGTGATGGCGTTCGCGATGGCCTGGAGCACCATCGTCTTGCCGGCCTTCGGCGGAGACACGATGAGTCCGCGTTGCCCTTTACCAATCGGGGCGACGAGATCGATAACGCGTGTCGTCAGATTCTGCGGTGTCGTCTCCAGCCGCAAGCGATCCTGCGGATACAGCGGGGTCAGCTTCGAGAAGTCGGGGCGGTCTTTGGCCGCCTCAAGGTCTCCCCCATTGATGGTTTCCACACTCACCAGCGGGTTGAACTTCTCTCGACGTTCACCGTCGCGCGGCTGACGCACCTGACCGGTGATTGCATCTCCCTTGCGCAAGTTGTACTTGCGCACCAACGACAGCGAGACGTACACGTCGTTGGTGCCCGGAAGGTAGCCACCGGTGCGGACGAAGGCGTAGTTGTCCAAAACGTCGATGATGCCCGCCACCGGCAACAGAACATCGTCCTCCGTGACGACCGGCTCGCCGTCGCCGTAGCCACCCTTGCGGTCGCGACGGTCCCGGTACCGGTCCCGACCTCGACGGCGGCGACGCCCGCTATCGTCTCGGTCGTTGCGATCGTTACGGTCATATCTGTCGTTGCGATCGCTGCGGTCGTTACGGTCGTTTTTGTCGTTGCGATCGTTGCGAGAAGATCCTTCGGCGGACTCCGACGAGCCCCCTCCATCGGCCTTCGAGGCCTTACTTGCGGAGTCTTGTGTGTCCGCAGAGCCTGCACCATTGGGGGACCCGGCGTCGCGCGTCGCAGAGCGCGAACCTCGCCGCGGGGCACCGCCTTGCTGTTGCCGCTCACTGATGGCGGCAATGAGCTCCTGCTTGCGCATGCCACTCGAGCCGGTGATTCCCAGTTGCTGGGCGAGTTGCTTGAGCTCAGGCAAAAGCATCGAGGCGAGGCTGCTGCCTCGATCGGCAGTGCTCGTTGTTGTGTCGGTCATATTTTCCTTCGACTGTGCTGATGTTCTTTCGGTCAGCGGAAGCGTGAACTGTCGGCACCCGTGACGTCACCGACAACGGGGCCGCCTCGCAAGCCTGGGCTCGAACCCCGAGGAAAACATCCCGGGCGGGAAACAAACCGTGGGTTCACCTGCTGCACGCTCGGTACAGGAAGTCCAACATCGGACCTTTGAGGCGATACGACTGTAGCACCGCACACCTACGGGGAGTCAATAGGGCACTCCCGCGCGCCCACCTCGCTGATCGCGAGGTCGTGCACACGCCAGCGACCCGCATCTTTCTGCGCAGCACCACTCAGGCTCGCAACCGTGTCTTGCATTCGCTGGAAATCCTCCGCACGGTCGGTGACGGCGATAACCGAGGGGCCGGCGCCGGAGATCGCGGCAGGTACCCCCGCCGCACGCAATGACGCCACCAACACGGACGCCTCCGGATATGCATCTGAACGCGCAGGCTGGTGCAGTCGATCGGACATCGCCTCCCACAGCAGATCCGGTCGTCGGGTCATGGCGTGGACGAGCAGCGCCGCGCGGCTCACGTTGTGAACGGCGTCCGGATACGACACAGATGCGGGAAGGACGCGACGCGCATCCAATGTCGGGAGCGTCTCGGTCGGGACGGCAAGCACCGCGCGCAGGTCAGGGTGCGCATCCATACGAACACATCCCGGGGAACCGACGTCGTCGAGCCAGGCGATCGTGAAGCCGCCGTGCAACGCGGCTGACAAATTGTCCGGGTGACTCTCCATCGTCGCCGCGAGTGACAACAACGCCTCGTCGGACATAGCGACGCCCGATTCCTCCACCACCATGGCTCGCGCAAGAACCATCCCACCGATGATCGCAGCCGCAGATGAGCCCAACCCCCGCCCGTGGGGAATCGCGTTACGGCAGCGAAGTACGAAACCGGTCGGTTGCTGGCCCATGGCCGCGAAGGCCGTGCGCATGGCCGCGACGACCAGGTGCTGCTCATCGCGGGGAACCTCGTCGGCGCCTTCGCCCGCTACCTCGACCAAGACTCCCTCGTCGTCGGTCACCATCGCGATCAACTCGTCGTACACCGCGAGTGCGAGGCCGGCGGAATCGAACCCGGGTCCGACGTTCGCGCTGCTCGCGGGAACAAGTACCCGCACCGCTTCCGATCGAAAGGCGGTCACTAGTCCGCCAAACCCAACGCCCGGGCCGCAGCCGTGGGATCGACCGGAACCACGA
>CALKMY010000172.1 GCA_938091275.1 Candidatus Nanopelagicales bacterium
GAGAAGGCGGCACGGCTGGCGCTGCGCACGCAGCAGGTTCTGGCGTACGAGACCGATGTGACCAAGACCGTCGATCCGTTCGCTGGTTCGTATGTGGTCGAGTCGCTCACCGACGAGATTGACGAGGCTGCGATGGCGTTGATCGAGCGCATCGACGAATTGGGCGGTGCGGTGGCAGCGATCGAAGAGGGCTTCCAGAAGTCCGAGATCGAAAATTCTGCCTATCGCGTTGCGCAGGAGATCGATGCGGGAGACCGCGTGGTGGTGGGAGTGAATAAATACACCATCGACGGCGATGAGCATTACGACCCGCTGCAGGTGGACATGTCCATCGAAGCAGACCAAGTTGCACGACTGGCCGCGTTGAAGGCGGATCGCGACAACGATGAGGTGGAGCGCTTGCTCGGGGTGATCCGTGACGTCGCAGCTGGCGACGAGAACCTTCTCTATCCGATGCGGGACGCTCTGCGAGCACGAGCGACCGTGGGTGAGGTTTCGGATGCGCTGCGAGACGTGTGGGGGACGTATCAACCCAAGGACGCCTTCTAGTCGAACAGAAAGCAGTAGCGTCCGGTCATGACTGACGCAAGCAGTATTGACTGGAACGCTCTGCGGGCGGCTGCCGAAGACGCCCGCGATCACGCCTACGCGCCGTATTCGGACCATCCGGTGGGGGCCGCCGCGCTCACCAACGACGGCCGGATCATTTCCGGGTGCAATGTGGAGAACGCATCGATCGGCACCACGCTGTGTGCTGAATGCGGCCTGGTCAGTGAGCTCGCCAAGTCCAGCCCGGCGGGTCAACCGGCGCGATTGGTCGCCTTCGCATGCGTGGGCCCCAACCCCGGTCCGCTGCTGCCGTGCGGGCGGTGCCGCCAGTTGCTGTGGGAGCACGGTGGCCCGGATCTGATCATCGACCGCGCCGGCGGTCCCACACCGTTATCGGTGCTCTTACCCGACGGGTTCGGTCGCGAAGACCTGCCCGAGCACCGTTAGGTTGCGTGCCGTGAGTTCGGGAGCACAGGGAGCGCAGCAAGCACAAGGAACACAGGGCGCACGGGGCGCACTGGGAGTCATTGCCGGCACCGGCTTCTACGCACTCGATGATCTTCGTGATCCCGAGGACGTCACCGTGGACACGGCCTTCGGGCCCACTCGAGCGCGGATCGGCACCGTGCATGACAGGCGCACGGTGTTCATCTCGCGGCACGGATATGACCATTCGGTGCCTCCGCACATGGTGAACTACCGGGCGAACATCCAGGCGATGGTCGACCTCGGCGTTTCGGAGATTCTGGCCATCAACGTGGTGGGTGGCGTGGGAACGGACTCTGGCGATCTCGTCATCGTCGATGACTTCATCGACTTCACCAAAGCGCGACCGGTGACGTTCTACGACGGCTCCACCCCGGAAGGCGTCGTCCATGTGGATGTGGGGGAGCCGTACCACCCGCGGCTGCGCTCGGCCTGGAAGCAGGCGGCCGACAATCTCGGCGTCGACGTCATCGATCACGGGGTATACGGCGCGTACGAGGGCCCACGTTTCGAAACGCGGGCGGAAATTCGCCTCGCCGCACTCGCGGGCGTGACTGTTGTAGGGATGACGGGTGTCCCCGAGGTCGTGCTGGCACTCGAGAAGGACTTGCCCTACGCGAGTCTGTCGCTGGTCGCGAACCCGGCTGCAGGGCAGGGCACCGAGCCCATCACCATCGAAGACGTGCAGGCGGTTGTCGCTGATGGGGCGACGACGGTGACGCGGATCCTCTCGGAAGCAGCCCGGTTACTGGCCTGATGAACTCTGCAGCGGTGGACACCGTCATCACCGGGGCTCGCTATGTGCTCACGTGTGACGACACTGGCTCAGTCCACGAGCGAGCCGGCATCGCCGTTCGCGACGGACGCATCGTCGCTGTCGGCGACGTGGACTCCTTCGATGCGCATCGACGGATCGATGCGACGGATTGCCTGGTACTGCCCGGCTTGATCAATCTGCACACCCATCTGCCGATGACTCTTCTGCGGGGCGTCGCCGAGAACGTGGATCTACAAGGCTTCCTCGAACGCGTGTGGGCCGAGGAAGCGCGAATCATGGGGCCGGAGGGCACCTACCTCGGTGCCCGACTCGGCTCCCTCGAAGCCCTTCTTGGCGGTACGACGACGGCACTCGACATGTACTTCCACCCCGAATCCGCCCACCGGGGGGCGGTCGAGGTCGGAATCCGCCACGCGATCGGTCCAGTCTTCTTCGATTTCCCAGGACCTGACGGGCTCGAATGGACCCAGCGGCTCGACCTTGCGCAGCGATGGCCGGAGATTCTCGACTCCCTGGGGGGTGCGTACGTACCGAGGTTTCTGATGCCGCACAGTCCGTTGATCGTCAACCCCGACCACTTGGCCGACATCGACAGTTTGGCCCGGGGAATGGATGCTCGGATTCATACGCACAACTCCGAGAACGACAAAGAGAACGACGCGACCGTGCAGGCTCACGGGGCCCGACCGACGGCGCTATTGGAGCGGGCGGGCCTGCTGGATGCTCGGACCGTGCTGGCGCACTGTGTGCGGTTGAGTGACGACGATCGTGCATCTATTGCGTCGGGTGGCGCGAGTGTGGCGCACAACCCGGGGTCGAACCTGAAGTTGGCCAGCGGTGCGATGGACCTCGTGGGGTATCGGGAACAGGGCATCCGAGTCGGTCTCGGAACGGACGGGTGCTCGTCGAGCAACGACCTGGACATGTTCGCGGTGATGAGGCTGGCGGCGAATCTCGCTCGACTGGTGCAAGAGAACCCCGCTGCTATCAGTGCGGAAGATGTCGTTCGCTCAGCGACGATCCACGGCGCGCAGGCGTTGGGTATGGCGGATCGAATCGGCAGTCTCGAGGTTGGCAAGGAAGCGGACCTGATCGTGGTCGATGCTGCGGCTCCGCACCTGACACCGCTTCGTGATCCGTTTACTGCGTTGGTGTTCGCGGCGGGGAGATCCGATGTTCGGGACGTGCTCGTGGCCGGCGATGTGGTCGTCGCCGATCGACGCCCGACCCGGGTGGATGTTCCAGGCGTCCGCGCACAAGCACTGGAACACGTCGGCGGTGCGTAGGAGTGGCCAGCGACGCGAAGGGAAATCTTCAGGGCATGACCGCCGAGCAGGTCATCGATGCCCTGGGTCTGGAGTACCTCGACGGGGAAGGTTGCTGGATCGGACTGCTGTGGCGAACCGACCACGCGAACGCGATCTACGCACTTTTGACCCCAACCGATTTCAGCGCCATGCACCGCCTTGTCGAAGACGAAGCCTGGACGTTCGTGGCGGGCGCGGCCGCTGAGATTGTGGTGTTGCACACCGATGGAACCCACGACGTCGTTCACCTCGGAGGCGATCCATCGGCCGGGCAGGTGGCGCATCACCGCATACCCGCGCACACCTGGCAAGGCACGGTTCCCCTCGGGGAGTGGACACTGGTGACGTGCGTGCTCGCGCCGCCCTTCAGCGGATTTGAGTTGGCTGATGCGGCGACCGATTTCTCTCAGTGGCCGAACGCGGAGTCCGCGATCAAGCATCGAATGAGGTGAGGGCTGTGAGTCAGGGTCGGGTAGTAGTGGTGACGGGTGCGTCAGGGCACCTTGGCCGCGCTATCGCGCGAATGTGTGCGGGACGTGGTTACTCGGTGGCTGTCCATTACCGGTCGAACGAAGACGCAGCGAGGGACGTCGTCGATTCGATCGAGCAATCGGGGGGCGTAGCAGCGGCCTTTCCGGCTGACCTCGGGGCGGCGTCTGATCCGGATGTCGCCACGCGCCTGATCGACGATGTCGTCAACTGTTGGGGGCGGGTAGATGGGCTCGTTCACTGCAGTGCGATGCAGTCGTTGCAACCCTTCGATGAACTTCTCGATAGTGACTGGCAGGCGATGTGGGAGGCGAACTTTCTTGCGGCCACGCGCATCTCGCGCGCTGCGTTGGCCGTGATGGCACCCGGAGGGTCGATCGTCACCATCTCGTCCGTCGAGGCATCAGCGGCTTTTGCCAACCACGCGCACTATGCGGCGTCAAAGGCGGCGTTGGAATCCTTCACGCGATCCCTCGCGCGCGAGATCGGACCACGCGGGATGCGAGCGAACTGCGTAGCTCCAGGTTTGATCGCACGAGAGGGATTGGAACAAGACTGGCCACAGGGATGGTCCTGGTGGAGTGAGGTCGCGCCGTCGGGGCGCCCGGTGAGCCAGGAGGAGGTCGCCGGCGTGGTCTCGTTTCTGCTCAGCAGCCAAGCTTCGGGAATCAACGGTGCCGTTATCCCCGTCGATGGGGGTTGGTCAGCGAGCGCGCGAACGACGTTCTGAACTCTCTACGTTTTGAACACATTTCGTCACATGAGTAACACCCGTAACGAATGGGTAACGGCTCGTATTACAAGTTGATTGAGACTCGTCACCTTTACTGAGCCGCTCTCCCTTTTCGTGCTGTGGGCGATTAAGGTCTGACCACGACGTCTCGCCCTCAATCGTGTGCGGCGAGGACCCAACAGAAAGGCAAGTGCATGCATCGCAAGCTATTGGTTGCGGGCTTCGCGGCCGCGGCACTCGTGCTCGCTGGATGTAGCAGCGACTCCGATGGCGACGCCGCGGAGGCCACGGTTGAAGAGACCGTGGAAGAGGCCGTGGAAGAGACCGCTGAAGAGCAGGACATCGAGGACGTTGCTGAGGAACTCGAAGAAGAGGCAGCGGAAGAGGTTGCTGAGGAAGAGGCAGCTGGTCCGACCACGGACGACAGCGACTGTGGAGCCGAAGAGAACATCTGCATCGGTCTGGTGACCGACACGGGCAAGGTGGACGACAAGTCGTTCAACCAGGCCGCGTGGGAAGGCACGCAGTTGGCAGCCGAGCAGGTCGGCGCCTTCGCGAAATACATCGAGACGGTTGATCCCAAGGACTACGCCAACAACATCGGCCAGTTCGCGGCAGCCAACTACGACACGATCGTCACGGTTGGCTTCCTCATGGGAGAGGCCACCATCGTGGCCGCCAACGAGTACCCGGACATCGACTTCATCGGTGTTGACCAGTTCCAGGGCGAGGCAGTGCCGAACCTTGCAGGGCTGGTGTTCCGTGAGGATCACGCGGGCTACGCCGCTGGCTACCTGGCCGGCCTGATGACTCAGACCAACAAGATCGGAACGGCTCTCGGCACCGACACGGTTCCGCCGGTGAAGCTGTTCGGTGAGGGCTTCAAGGCGGGTGCCATTGCCGCGAACCCCGAGGCTGAGGTCACACTCGTGTACCACGAGCCCAACAACGCCTTCGGTGACCCCGAGTGGGGTGCGGCCGAGTCGCGTAAGCAGCTCGACCAGGGCGCGGACGTCATCTTCGCCGCTGGTGGAGCGACGGGTAACGGTGGCTTGATCGAGATCGCCAAGGATCCAGGCGCCGGCACGTCGGTGTTCTGCATCGGCGTTGACATCGACCAGTACTTCACCGTTCCGCAGGCAGCTCCCTGCTTGCTGACCTCGGCGGAGAAGAAGCTCGTTCTTGGAACGGAGACCTTGGTGAAGGCCTCGGTCGCCGGTGAAATGGAGGGCGGCAACTTTGTCGGCCCGACGGGCTTGGCTCCGTACCACGACACCGACAGCGTGGTTCCGGACGATGTCAAGGCCGCGGTCGAAGAGGTTCTGGCTGGACTCGCAGACGGTTCTATCGACACCGGCTGCCCGGCCTGCTTGGACAACTAACGTCTGAGCGGAACGTGCACGACAGGTTGGGGGTGGCTTCGGCCACCCCCAACCTGACTCTCGGGGCTGAACTGGTCCTGAACAATTCTGTTTTGCCCACCCACGTCGATTTCTCCTGGAAGGATCTGGCTTCGTGTCCGTAACCGATCCCGCCCAGACCGATTTGGGATACACCGATCCGAACCCGCGCCGCGAAACCCCCTGGTCGCGGTCGCAGGTCATCGTCACGCCGATCGTGTCGGT
>CALKMY010000173.1 GCA_938091275.1 Candidatus Nanopelagicales bacterium
CTGCCCCGATGGACTACCGATCAACGCCTCGGTGTCGGCCTCCTCCCGAACGAGGAGGTCCGTGATGTCGGCTATCCGCTTTCGAAGGGGCTGAGGATCGATTCCGTGCTCGGTGTTGTAGGCGATTTGCTTGGCTCGACGACGGTTGGTCTCGTCGATCGCCTGTCGCATCGATGGAGTGACGGCGTCTGCGTACATATGCACCTCACCGGACACATTGCGAGCAGCGCGGCCGATCGTTTGAATCAGCGACGTTTCCGACCTGAGGAAACCTTCCTTGTCCGCGTCCAAGATCGCCACCAGCGACACCTCCGGCAGGTCCAGGCCCTCACGAAGCAAGTTGATGCCAACAAGCACATCGAAGACACCGACACGTAGCTCACGAAGGAGTTCGACTCGTCGCAAAGTGTCGACTTCTGAATGCAAGTACTGCACCCGGATGCCGTGCTCTCCCAGGTAATCCGTCAGGTCTTCCGCCATGCGCTTGGTCAGCGTCGTCACCAAGGCGCGCTCACCACGCTCCGCACGTACGCGCACCTCATGCATCAAGTCGTCAATTTGACCCTCGGTCGGCTTAACCACGATCTCAGGATCAACCAATCCTGTTGGCCGGATCACCTGCTCCACCACATCACCCTCGACCCGACCCAGTTCGTACGCACCCGGGGTCGCCGAGAGATACACCGTTTGATTGATGCGGTCGACGAATTCCGCCCATGTCAGAGGCCGGTTGTCCAGCGCCGAGGGAAGGCGGAAACCATGCTCAACGAGTGTTCGTTTACGCGACGTGTCCCCTTCATA
Organism: Candidatus Nanopelagicales bacterium; assembly: GCA_938091275.1. GTDB lineage: Bacteria > Actinomycetota > Actinomycetes > S36-B12 > S36-B12 > S36-B12. The sequence continues at coordinate 802 of CALKMY010000173.1, forward strand.
CATCGCACCAATCTGCGGCACAGTGACGTGGGATTCGTCAATCACCAGCAGAAAATCCTCCGGGAAATAGTCGAGCAAGCAGTGCGGTGCCGAGCCGGGCGGCCGACCGTCGATGTGGCGCGAATAGTTCTCGATGCCAGAACACGTGCCCACCTGTCGCATCATCTCGACGTCATAGCTGGTTCTCATGCGTAGCCGTTGAGCCTCGAGTTGCTTGCCCTGGGCCTCCAACTCCGCGAGTCGGGTCTGCAACTCCGCCTCGATGTCGCCGATGGCGCGCTCCATGCGCTCTGGTCCCGCCACGTAATGGGTCGCCGGGAAGATGTACATCTCCTGGTCCTCGGTCAGAATTTCTCCGGTCACCGGGTGCAGCGTCATCAGTCGCTCAATGTCGTCTCCGAACATCTCGATACGAACGGGATGTTCTTCATACATCGGAAAGACCTCAACAGTGTCGCCACGAACACGAAAGGTTCCCCGTTCGAAGGCAATGTCGTTTCGGGTGTATTGGATGTCCACCAGCATTCGCAGGAGAGCGTCTCTCTCCCGCTCCTCACCGACGCGTAGCCGCACCATCCGATCGACGTACTCCTGCGGAGTACCCAATCCGTAGATGGCCGACACCGACGCGACCACCAACACGTCCCTGCGCGTCAACAATGAGTTGGTCGCTGAGTGGCGCAACCGCTCTACCTCCTCATTGATCGAGGAGTCCTTTTCGATGTAGGTATCGGTCTGCGGCACATAGGCCTCAGGTTGGTAGTAGTCGTAGTACGAGACGAAATACTCGACAGCGTTATGGGGCAAGAGTTCTCGGAACTCCGTCGCCAACTGCGCGGCCAACGTCTTGTTGGGTGCCATGACCAACGTCGGCCGTTGCAGTCGCTCCACAAGCCATGCTGTGGTGGCCGACTTACCTGTTCCCGTTGCACCCAGGAGCACTACGTCGCCGTCGCCACCTTCGATGCGTCGGGCGATTTCCTCGATGGCCTGCGGCTGGTCTCCCGCAGGCGCATAGTCCGAGACAACCTCGAAAGGCGCGACGGTGCGCTGCAGATCCGTCACGGGCCGCGTCATGCGGGCCGCCGGGTCCACTCCGCCCACAAGGCGTCTACCTGTGCGCGCGTCCCGTCAAAGGAGCCAGTGTTGTCGATCACGGCGTCCGCAGCCTCGAGGCGCTGTTCTCGAGACGCTTGGCGCAACATTCGCTGGCGCACATCCGTCTCGTCCATACCTCGCCGCACTGCTCTGTCCATTTGCACCGACTCGGGGACGTCCACCACGACGACAACATCCACGAGGGACACCTGACCACTCTCTACCAGTAGCGGCATTTCATACACGACGATCTCGGAGGTTTGCTCCGCGCGAGAGATATCTCGCTCCGCCTGCTCACGAATGGCCGGGTGGGTGATCTCATTCAAGCGTCGAGTTCCCCGTTCATCGGCAAACGCACGCTCAGCAAGCAGCGCCCTGTCCAATGTGCCGTCCTCGATCAGGATGTCCGGTCCGAACTTCTCCGCTAAACGCCCGAGCACGGAGGAACCCGGTGCGACCACGCGGCGAGCGATCTCGTCTGCGTCGACGACCGCGGCGCCCATGTCGGCGAGCATGTCGACCACCGTGGATTTCCCGGAGCCGATTCCCCCGGTGAGACCGACACGCACCTGGGCGGTTTCTCGCTAGTCGTTCGTGAGCTTGTCGCGCAGGGCTTGCAGAGCCTCATCGGAGGCAAGCGAGCCGTCCGTCTCCTCGGCCTCAGATGAGTACGACGTCGCTTCACCACTCTCCACCGCGGCAGCTTGATCGGCCTCCTGGGCCTCACTCATCTGCTTGCGATGTGCTTCCCACCGTGCATGCGCGTCGGCGTACTCCTGCTCCCAGGCGGCACGCTGATCCTCAAAACCGGCCTTCCATTCACCGGTCTCCGGATCGAAGCCATCGGGCCCGATGTACTTGCCGGCCTCGTCGAATGCCGGAGCCATGCCGTACAGGTACGGGTCGAACCCTTCCGAGGCCTGGGTGTCTGCCGAATCATTCGCCTGCTTGAGAGAAAGCGAAATCCGTCGACGCTCGAGGTCGATATCGATGACCTTGACGAACAGCTCATCCCCCACCTGGACGATTTGTTCCGGCAGTTCGATGTGCCGCTCGGCGAGCTCGGAAATGTGCACCAGGCCTTCGATTCCTTCGTCGACGCGAACGAAAGCGCCGAAGGGAACCAGCTTCGTCACCTTGCCCGACACCACCTGATTGAGTTGATGGGTCCGCGCGAAGTGCTGCCACGGATCCTCTTGGGTCGCCTTCAGCGACAGCGAGACCCGCTCGCGATCCATGTCGACGTCGAGAACCTCGACGGTCACCTCGGTGCCGACCTCGACCACCTCGGACGGATGGTCGATGTGCTTCCAGGACAACTCGGAGACATGGACCAGACCGTCGACACCGCCGAGGTCGACGAAGGCTCCAAAATTCACGATGCTTGAGACCACACCGGACCGGATCTGTCCCTTTTGCAGTTGCGTCAGGAATGTCTGGCGAACCTCCGACTGCGTCTGCTCGAGCCAGGCTCGACGGGACAGCACCACGTTGTTGCGGTTCTTGTCCAGCTCGATGATCTTTGCTTCCAGGGTCTTGCCGACGTAGGGCTGGAGATCCCTGACTCGGCGCATCTCGACGAGGGACGCCGGGAGGAACCCGCGCAGCCCGATGTCCAGGATGAGTCCACCTTTAACGACCTCGATGACCTGGCCTTCGACCACTCCGTCTTCTTCCTTGACCTTCTCGATCGTGCCCCAGGCGCGCTCGTACTGCGCCCTCTTCTTCGACAGGATCAGCCGGCCTTCCTTGTCCTCCTTTTGCAGGACTAGGGCCTCAACCGAGTCTCCGACACCGACGACCTCGTTCGGGTCGACGTCGTGCTTGATGGAGAGTTCGCGGGAGGGGATCACACCCTCGGTCTTGTAGCCGATATCGAGAAGTACTTCGTCTCGATCGACCTTGACGATGGTGCCTTCGACGATGTCACCGTCGTTGAAGTATTTGATGGTCGCGTCGATCGCGGCCAGAAAATCGTCGGCGGAGCCGATGTCGTTCACGGCAACTTGAGTAGGAGTGGACGTGGAGGTTGTAGGAGCAGTCATA
>CALKMY010000174.1 GCA_938091275.1 Candidatus Nanopelagicales bacterium
GGACGCTTGGTGAACGCGCAGAACATGATCACGATGCGGCCGTTCTCTTTCACGTGGGCGATCGTTTCCGCTCCGCTGCCGGTGAGGTCGAGGTAGGCGACCTCGTTCTCATCGAGCACCGCGAACGTGCCCGGTAGTCCCTTCGGTGAGCAGTTGACGTGCCCGTCTGCCGACATCGGCGCCGTGGCAACGAAAAACAACGGTTGCGCCGCGATCCACTCGGCTAGCCGTTCGTCGATCCCGTCGAAGACTTCCGCCATCTCCTGCTCCCGTGCCGCCTAGTCCGCGATGCCGAACCCGCGGCGGCCGCGGTCGCTCAACTCCCCGACCGAGAAGCGATCCGGCCATTCCCGCTCGTAATGCTCCGCCGGGAAGTCGCTCGGGCTCGACCCGGTGGCGAACGCCTCGAATGCGATCGGCGCGTACTCACGGTTGCGCGGACACCACGGGGCGGCCGGGATATACATCACGTTGCCCCAGCCTTGTTGATCGAACACCGGCGCCACCCCGTGCACGAGATCACAGTGCCACCACACCGAATCGCCCGCGCGCACACTCGGGATCCCACTCAAGGCTTGCATCGGCAACTCGTGCCACTTCTCGTTGATCGGGAACACCTTGTTGACCATCACGCCGCACATGTCGTCATCGTCGGTGTCGTCCAACATCGGACGCAGCAGCAGGTACGCCATCGTTTCGGGGATCGGTATCGCGTGCAGGACACCTTGGTCGAAGTCCATGTCCGACAGCGCCGTCCACCCCTGGAAGGTGCGGAATGCCGAGCACATCGTCGTACCGGGGTATTGGGGTCCTTCGGTTCGAAACGTCGCATCCCACGGGTCGTACTCTTCGATGGAGCCGTCGTAGACGTGACGGAAGGCGCGCTGGTAGGCCTTCGTCATCCACAAGTCCAACGTTCCTGTGTCGATGTGTGTTCCCAGGCCGGCAGAGTCCGCGCCCTCGGGACGTCGCCGAATCCGATCCGGATACAAGGAATCGCGCTCGGGGTCGAACCACTCGACATCCATCGATGTGCTCGTCCAGAGGTTGTTCATGAAGGACTGCACCGCGGCCATCCGGTCGCTTTGCCGCGCCTGCATCTGGGCGTGCGACCAGTAGATCGGGTAGATCTCCGGGCGGGAGCCGACCGATGCGAAGAAGTCATCCCCCGATCCGCGGTAGTCCTCGAAGAAGTGGTTGCCTTCGACGTAGTCCAGGATGGACCGATCCCACTCCAACGCCTGCTCACGGTCGAAGTGGCCGCGCACCACCAAGCACCCGCGCGTCTTGACCAGGTCTCGTTGCGCTTCGGTGACGGTGCCTCGCGCGATGTCGTCGAAGTCGATCTCCGGCCAGATCGACTCCCCCGCTGCCTTCGCGGCTTCGATCACCCGCACGCGCTCGGCGATGCGCTCCTCCAGGGCCTGCGCGACCTGCTCCACAGATCGGCCGCTCGACTCGATCGACGCGCGGATGGCCGACTTGATCTCGCGGATGGCGGCCGAGAGATCGTCCGGGGTCTCCTCCCAGTGGGGCAGCGCTTCCACCGCGGGTGAAGCGGACACGGTCATGGCATCTCCTCACGTGCGGCGTCCACCGGGTGCCGATGCTGGTGCCGGTGCTCGTGAACCAGAGAGTAACGCGATCGAAAACCCGCGATGCGCAAAAACCGGACTCCACAACCGCTAGATTCACTCGGCACGCCCAACCGATGAGGACGATCAATGAACGCATCTGAGGACGCATCACCCACCGTTGCCATCGTCGGGACCGGGCAGATCGGCGCGGTGCACGTGGAGTGCGCGCGACGAGCCGGAGCAACGGTGGTGGGCCTCGTGGGTTCGAGCCCGGATCGGGCGCGAGCGAAGGCGACGGCCTGGGGCGTTCCGGTCGTCTACTCCGATCTCGAGGAGCTACTCGAGCAACCCGACATCGACGTCGTGCACATCGCGAGCCCTAACCATGTGCACGCATCCCAGGCGATCGCGGTCGCCAACGCCGGTAAGCACGTCATTTGCGAGAAGCCGATGGCGCTCGACTCCGCGAGCGCCGGCGCCATGGTCGATGCCGCGCAGGCTGCCGGGGTCGTTCATGCGACCTGCTTCAACTTTCGCTTCTATCCGCTGATGCATGAAGCACACGCCATGATGCGCTCTTGCGAGTTGGGAGAGCCACGCTTCCTCACCGGGTCATATCACCAGGATTGGTTGTTCGAGGACACCGACTGGAATTGGCGCTTGGACGCCGAGCGGGCGGGAGATCTGCGTTCGGTGGCCGACATCGGCTCGCACTGGCTGGATCTGATGTCGTGGATCTCCGGGCGACGCGTCACGGAAGTCTGCGCGGATCTGCACACGTTCATCCCTGTGCGGTACCGACCGCACGGGGAGGTCGAGACGTTCAGCGGGGCGTCCGCAGCCGGGGGCGAACCCGTGTCGATCGACACCGACGATGCGGCCAGCGTTCTGTTGCGCCTCGAGGGAGGTGCCCGCGGCTCGTTCTCGGTGTCCCAGGTTTCGGCGGGCCGCAAGAACGATCTGCGATTCGAGCTCGCCGGATCACAGCGGGCGTTGATGTGGAGTTCGGAAGCCAGCGACACGTTGTGGATCGGTCGGCGCGGCCGCACCAGCGAGGTCCTGCTGAAAGATCCCGTGCACCTGTCCGACGAGGCACGCTCGGTGACGTTCTACCCCGGTGGTCACGTCGAGGGGTACGCCGAAGCGTTCACCGCGTTCTTCGCGAGCGTGTACAACGACGTTGCTCGCGGTGAGCCCGCCGCTGCGCCGCGCTACCCCACTTTTGTCGACGGTTACCACGGAGCGTGCGTCGCGGACGCCATCCGGGCGAGTGCCGCCTCGGGTGCGTGGACCGAGGTTCGCTACTGATGCGCGGTCCGTGCGGCGGAGTACACTCCCGTTAGACGATGCATCTGTACGTTGCTTCGCTGATAACTGAAGACCACCAAGGGGAGCTCACGCGATAGCGGTGGGCTGAGAGGGCAGACGCGTCTGCCGACCCGCTGAACCTGATCTGGGTAATGCCAGCGCTAGGGAGGAAACATGAAGCGCATTCCCGCAGTTCTCGCCGCTACGAGCCTTGCGTCCGTTCTCGTGCTCGCCGCCTGCAGTTCCGAGACCACCGACACCGAACCCGAGGCCGCGAGCACCGCGGACCTCGCCGGTCAAACCGTTCAACTACTCACCCACGACTCGTTCGCGCTCAGCGACGACGTCATCGCCGACTTTGAGGCATCCACAGGAGTCACCCTGGAGTTGGTGTCCGGTGGTGACGCGGGGTCGATGGTGGCCGGAGCCATCCTGGCCGCCGGAGCGCCCACCGCCGACGTCATCTTCGGGGTGGACAACACCCTCGTGACGCGGGCCTTGGACTCCGACGTCTTCGAGGCCTACACCTCGACCGAGGCCGACGCGCTGCGCCCCGAGCTCGCCGAACGGTCCTTCGATGGACGAGTGACGCCGATCGATTTCGGCGATGTCTGCATCAACATCGACGACACCTACTTCGCCGCCGAGGGCATCGCTCCCCCAACGACCCTTGACGATCTCACCGACCCGCAGTACCGCGACCTGCTCGTGGTTCAAGACCCTGGCACGTCGTCCCCGGGCCTCGCCTTCGCGCTGTCCACCGTGTCCCGATACGGCGACGGTTGGGTCGACTACTGGCAACAGCTGCGAGACAACGGTGTGAAGGTCGCCGGCTCGTGGAGCGACGCCTACTACGGCGACTTCACTTTCGGTGGGGGTGGCGATCGTCCCATCGTCGTCTCGTACGCCACCAGCCCGCCGGCCGAGATCGTCTACGCCGAGGGCGAGCCGCCTGAGGTGCCCTCCACATCGGTGATGACCGATGGCTGCTACCGGCAAGTGGAGTACGCCGGGATCCTCGCCGGGACCGACCAGCCGGAGGCCGCCGCGCTCGTCATCGACTGGCTGCTCTCCCCCGCCGTGCAAGCGGACATCCCGCTGAACATGTTCGTCTTCCCGGCACGGGACGGGACGGCCTTACCCGAGGTGTTCGAGCGCTTCGCGCCGCAGGTACCCGACGCCGAGGAGTTGTCCTCGGAGTACATCGCGGACAACATCGACGAGATTCTGTCTGAGTGGGGTGCCGTGATGGGCCGCTAGCGCTCCTCACGCACACGTTCTGAAGCGCAGCACACGATGACGGCACCGACCTGGTTGCGGTGGGCATGGATCGCGCCCGCCGGCTTCCTGCTCGCGTTCCTGGTGGTGCCGCTGGCTTCACTGGCCGGGCAAGTCCTCTCGCCAGGAACGATCGAGTACGTGTCGGACTCGCTTGCGTGGCGAGTGGCGGGACTGGCGACGGTGCAAGCACTGGCGAGCACCGCTGTTTCGCTAGTCGTCGGATTGCCCATGGCCAACGTGCTGACCCGGTATCGCTTTCCCGGACGTCGATGGGCTCTGGCTCTGGCTACCGTGCCATTCGTCCTTCCCACGGTGGTAGTCGCGTTGGCGTTTCGATCGCTGGTCGGCTCCGATCTCGGTTCGGGTTTCCTGATCGTCGTGCTTGCGCACGCGTACCTGAATATGGCGGTGGTGGTGCGGATCGTGGGTGCCCGCTGGTCCACCATCGATCCTCGACTCGATATCGCTGCGAGGACTCTGGGCGCATCACGGTGGACAGCGTTTCGCACCGTGACACTGCCTGCCCTCGGCCCGGCCATCGCATCGGCCGCGGCGATCGTGTTCGTTTTCTCCTTCACCTCGCTGGGCATCGTGCTGCTGCTCGGAGACTCCACTACCCGCACCCTCGAGTCACTGGTGCTTCGACAAACCTCCATCCTTTTGGATTTTCAAGCCGCCGCGGTCAGCGCCGCTATCCAGGCGATCGTCGTTGGCTCGGTGTTGTGGTGGGCTGCGCGCACGCGCAACGCGATCTCCGGGGGTGCGATGCGCACCTTCCGCCTGCGACGTCCACTCGGATCGAGTCGATGGGCCGTTGGCATCGTTGTCGCGGCGACCGTCGTCATCGTTCTCGCCCCGGTGTCCTCACTGGTGTGGTCGTCGGTGCGATCGTCGTCCGGCTTCACGATGAGTTGGTGGGCGATCTTCGCCGGTTTCGAGACGATCGACGCGGGGAGCACTCGGATCGGGTCGCCGCTTAGCGCCATGGCGCGGTCCCTGTCGTTCGCCCTCATCACCGGGCTCGTTGCAGCCGCTATCGGTGGCCTCGCCGCGATGAGTGTGCTGGCGCATCGACTCGGACGGGCCTTCGCGCTCGCGACGGCTCTGCCGCTGGGGATATCGGCGGCGACGCTGGGCCTGGGCACGATGCTGGCGTACGGGCGTCCCCCGGTGGATCTACGCGCCACCGGCCTGTTGATCCCCATCGCCCACGCTCTCATCGCCGTTCCGCTCGTCGTCGCGGTCGCCACCCCGACCCTGCGTTCCACCGATTCCCGCCTCGTGACCGTCGCCGCCACCCTCGGCGCCCGGCCGTCGCGAGCGTGGTGGACCGGCTACGGGCCGACCCTGCGGACAGTGATGATCGCGGCCGGGGGTCTTGCCTGCGCGGTGTCTCTCGGAGAGTTCGGGGCTGCCTCTTTTCTCGCTCGAGCCGACGGCCCTACGGTTCCCCTCGTGATCGCTCGACTTCTCGGTCGTCCCGGTGAAGCGTCCTTCGGGGTGGCGGCGGCTATGGCGGTCGTTCTCGTCGTCATGACCACCACGCTGGTCGCGGCCGTCGACCGCGGAGGTCGACGATCATGAACGGCCACACGCTGACGTGCGAAAACCTGACCATCGGATATGAATCGGCGTTGGGAGAGCCTCTGACCTTCACGGTGCCGCCGGGGAGCGTGCTCGCCGTCGTCGGGCCGAGTGGATGCGGAAAGTCAACGCTGCTGTCCACCATCGCGGGTGTGATCCCTGCTCGCTCGGGTCGCGTTCTCATCGACGGGGTCGATGTCACGCAGTTGCCAACGCACACCCGCAAAGTGGCCATGGTTTTTCAAGAGCCGCTGTTGTTTCCGACGATGACGGTGCGCGACAACGTCGCGTACGGTCCGCGTCGATCCGGCGCATCGGCGAGTGACGCCCGGAGCACAGCAGAGGAACTCTTGAGTTGGGTGGATCTCGCGGGCCTCGGCGACCGGAACGTCGATCAACTCAGCGGTGGCCAGGCGCAACGGGTGTCCCTCGCCCGAGCGCTCGCCGCCGACCCCGCTGTCTTATGTCTCGACGAACCGTTCAGTGCCTTGGACGCGCCACTGCGATCACGCCTGGCCGCCGACGTCCTCGCCCTGGTTCGCCGCACCGGCATTCCCGCCGTGCACGTCACCCACGACCCCGACGAGGCTGAGACGATGACCGGGAACAACTCCTCCGGGTCCATACTTTCTCTGTGAGAGGCGAACGACTACGCAAGCGAGCGGCACGGATCGATCGTTCGTACCCCCGAATCGCGGTGGCCACCTCGCTCGCTGCTTTCCTGGCGTACGTCGTGGCGCAGGCACTCCCCATCGCCAGCGCCGTTCCCGCAGCGATCACCGCGGTGATCGCGACCCAGGCGAGCTTCCATCAGGCAACCAAGGGTGCTTTCATCCAGGTCATCGGAGCCCTCGTCGGTGGTGCCGTCGCGTTGGGGATTGTGTCCGTTGTCGGCAGCGGGGCAGTGACCATCATCTTGTTGGTCGCCTTGTGTTTCGTCGTCGCACGACTCTTGCACGTCGCGAATCCTGACGAATCGCCACTGGTGGCGGCCGCTCTTGCCGTCACGGTGATCTTGGTCATCGGGACGAACCTGACCACCGAACTCGCCGTCGAGCGATTCGCAGGAATAGTGATCGGCGCCATCTTCGCGGTCCTCGCCAGTTACGTCGCGTCTCCAACGAAGGCCACTCGCAATTTGGAAGACAAGGCCGATGATGTGCAAGAGCGCCTCGGGCAACTGTTGGAACGCATCGCCGTCGAACTGCGCACCGATCCCGGTCCGGAAACCGTGCGGACGTGGTTCGACGAAGCCGTCGATTTGCGCAATCAGGTTCTCGGTCTCGCCGCCGGCCTGGAAGACCTCAAGATGAATCGGCGGTGGAGCATTCGGGTGACCACCTCGGACTTGCACGCCGTCCAAGCCGAAGTCGA
>CALKMY010000175.1 GCA_938091275.1 Candidatus Nanopelagicales bacterium
CGCCCGAGCCTGCGATGGTGCAGCTTGGCTGAATTGCCTCAGACATCGACGTCTTCGCGGGTTCCCGCGATGGACGCTCCATCGATGAACCAGCCGTCATCTTCGAGGACGAGCCGATAGATCATGACGATCGACGGTGAGCCGTCCACCTCAACCCTCATCAGCACGGTGTCTGTTTCTCGTTGACACTCAGGGAAAGCGAGTTCCGGGCTGTCGATCAAGAAGGGGTAGGTGCCGACGATGATTTCCTGGAACTGTTCAACACTCACCGAACTTTGGAACGATTGCGATGCAAAGGATCGCGCCGTCTCGAAGTCCCCTGTCGCGAAAGCCTCTTGTTGGCCATCGATTGTTTGACGAGTCGCGCCGAATGTTTCTTGCGTGCACTCAGCCACTTGAGCGTCGGGCTGGCTAGGGGTCGGGCTCGGATTTTGGCTGGGTGTCTGGCCGGGTTGTTCGGACTGTGATGGCGTGGGCTCGCTTGATGGTGATGGGGCGGGAGATGGTTCTTGTGTCTGCGCAGGGGTCTGCGCGGGGGTCTGCGCTGGGGTCTGCGCTGGCGTCTGCGTGCTTTCCTGCCCACCGGTGGTTGAGCCCGTCACGCATGCGGAGAGGAGGGCGGCTGCGAGGAGGGGAAAGACGACGCGCATACAGGCACGGTAAGTCAGATTCGGGTGAACCACATGTCGACCACGGATCTTCCTTCGCGAATCGCTCGACGCTCGTAGTGCGTCACCGGACGCCAATCGGGGCGCGGGATAACTCCGCCCTGCCATCCAGCGTGCTCATCGAACGTCGCGCAGATGGATTCCGCATACTCGGCCCAGTCCGTCGCCAGGTGCCAGAAGCCACCTTCGATGACACGTTCGGCGACGGCGTCAATGACTGGGGCTTGCACGAGGCGTCTCTTGTGGTGTCGGGACTTCGGCCACGGGTCAGGGAAGTAGGTCCGCACACCCGATACCGGGCCGGGAAGGGTGGGCAAGAGTTCGAGGGCATCGGCTTCAATGACGAAGACGTTGTCGATGTCCTCGACTCGACAGCGATCGAGTAGGTCACCGATGCCGGGTGTGTGCACGTCGACGGCCAGGATGATCTGCTCGGGGAAGGTGCGTGCCATGGCTGCAACCGGTTCACCTGATCCGAATCCGATGTCCACAATGACCGATGAACCGGAAGCCCACGCGTCGCCGAGCGTCTCCCCGGTCAGCAAGCAGGGGCCCGCGTGGGCGAGTGCCTGCTGCTGGCGAGGCGTGATTCGGCTGCGTCGTGGTTTGAACGTCTTTATCCCCGGACGCAGGATGGGGGTCGACACGTCGTCAGTGTGGCCCATGACGCCCAAGGAACCTACGGTGGCTACATGCGTCGGACAGTAATTGCTCTCGCAGTGGTGTCCGTGTTGACGATCGGCGCATGCTCCTCGGCATCGATCGAGGAAGACGCTGCTCTCGCCTGCGGATGGAACGAGGAGGGCGAGCCGGTGGTGTCGGCGCTCGAAGCCTCACCCGATCAGCGTGCGGAGTACGCCGAGCGGGCGCGGGTCCGACTTGAGGCCGCACGGCGGGTGTTCGCGGCGGACGATCGGTTCGCCTCGCTTGTTGAGGCCCTGTCGGAAACAGCATCTTTCGCTGCCACGCTGGAGACGCTGAGCGCCGAGGAGATAGCGGCGGTGCCGGACGACGAGTGGGATTTCGCGAAGTACACCCAGGCGGTGGCGCGGGATCAGTGCGCACAGCTTGCCCGGGTAGTGGATGGAGCGCGGGAAGCGTCGTAGATTGCCCAGAGCTAGGGGAAATGCGCCACGGGGCTCGGATGAGCGATGGGTGGGTGGAAAATCGCCGACGCGATTCGTCCGCTACACCACCGATAGCTCCATGGGTGAGTTGACGCGGTACTTGCGGTCACTTTCGATGCGCCAACACGATCCCCTGCCGACACCTCGAAAGGACCACGGCTGCTCAAGGTCCTCGGGAGGTTCGGCGCGAAAAGCGGTCTGCTCGTCGATGCCGATGACTGTCGTGGAGTCGCTCAGTAAAGGCCGCATGACGATGTCGGGAATCCACTTGCCGTACACGTCGAAGTGGGGAAGGACCCGCAGTTCGGGAACGACGCCGAGGCCGTCTTGACCTCCGGAGCGGGGGTGTCGAATATCCGGCACGTAGCCGCTGAGTGCCATGGCGCCGGCGGAGCAACCCGCGAGAGACGCTCCTTGCGTCCAGGCTCGACGTATGGCATCCCACACCGGAGTATCGATGAGTGTTCGGGCGAGATGTTTGGGGTTGCCTCCGGACAGATAGATCAGGCCGGCACCGCTGATCGCCTCGGCGTAGTCGGCGTTCTCTGCGTCCTGTCGGGTTCGCACATCGACGACGACCTGCTCGACACCGAGTCGCTCAGCCGCCCGAGCTCCCAAATCGTGCCAGCGGCGAAGTGATTCTTCGCCCTCGAGGGACGCTGCCGTAGCTAACTGCACATAGCGAGGCGGCTTGTCGGTGAGAAGCCACTCCTCGAGATCCTGCATCTCGGGCAGGTACTCGCCGCTACCGACAAGGGCGATCTTCCCGGGCACGGGGCCGCTCAGGACTCATCCCCCGATGAGGGATGTTGGGCGTCGTAGTACTCGCAGAAGGCGTCGTAGGCGCGCGGTCCGTACACCGTTGCCGGCCCTCCCTGCATGAGGAACGTGACACCGATGGCCTCGGCGACTTCCTCCTTGGTGGCGCCAGCCCGCGAGGCGCTCCGAGCATGCGCCGCGATGCAGCCGTCGCATTGGGAGCCGATCGACAGGGTCAACGCGATCAGTTCCTTGACCTTCAGGGGCAGGGAGCCGTCTGCCATGGCACTCGAGTGCAGTTCCTTGAAGCCCGCGTAGACCTCCGGAATGGCTTGGCGCAGGTTGCGTGCCAGGGGCGCGAGGGGCTCTTGAACGGCTGTTCCGTGGTTGTGTTCCATGTTCGAGACAATACCCCAGAGGGTATTGGGGTAGCATGGGGTCATGGAGATAGATCCAGCGATTAGCCGCGATGTTCTCGTGCGCCTCAAGAGGGCGCGGGGGCAGCTTGACGGCGTCATCAACATGATCGAAGACGACCGCAGCTGCGGCGAGATCGTCACTCAATTGGCGGCCGTTTCCAAGGCCCTGGATCGGGCTGGCTTCAAGGTCGTTGCCACTGGGCTGAAGCAGTGCTGGGAAGACGGCGACAAGGCGCCGATGACGCCGGAGGAGCTCGAAAAGCTGTTTTTGTCGCTGGCATAAGGGCCCCTTAGGGCTTCCTACCCCCACGGGCGGGCGCATGTCGAAAATTTCTCGGCTCGCAGTGCATCCATCGAGGGCGCACAATGCGTATTCCTTAGTAACCGCCCGCCTGGGCGGGCCAGAACGCCTATGGGGAGCCGATCATGAGCAAGAGTCGTCACCGGGAGTCGTGCACTCCCGTGGGGGACCTGCTGGTGGCGGAGCTGGACCGATGAGTGACAGTAGTGTCACGACTACGGCGGGCGTGGCGGATGCCACCTCGCCCGCAGAGGCAACGGAGGTCCGGTCGGTGCGCTCGGAAGCTGATGCGGAAATCGCGGCGGCTTTCACGCGTGGGGACGAAGGGTCCTTCCGCGAGGTGTACGACCGGTGGTCGCCGCTGGTGTATTCGGTTGCCCGGCGGAGCCTGCGCAACGACGACGACGCCGCGGACGTGACCCAAGCGGCCTTCGTGGCAGCATGGCAAGGACGGCATCGGTTCGACCCCAACTCCGGAAGCCTCCCCGGCTGGTTGCTTGCGATCACTCGGAACAAGATCGTGGATCACTACCGGGCCGGTCGTCGCGTTGCTGATCCGGTCGACGAGGTCCCCGAGGAGGTTCAGCAGGATTACTCGGTGGAGGGAACGGTGGATCGTGTACTCCTCGCGGATGAGATCGCCCGCCTCGGTGAGCCGCAGAAACGCATTCTGGAACTTTGCTTTTATCAGGACATGACCCACGCCCAGGTGGCCAGCTTGCTGGACTTGCCGCTGGGCACGGTGAAAAGTCACATACGCCGGTCGTTGGCCCGGCTTCGCGATCGATTGGAGGTGGACGGTGTCGCAGCATGAGGGCAATGGAAATGCCCGAGACAACGAGCAGATGAGTCACGTGGACGAAGACACGATCGCACTCCTCGCCCTCGGGGAG
>CALKMY010000176.1 GCA_938091275.1 Candidatus Nanopelagicales bacterium
CGTGAAACGCAGAAATCCGACGCGTCGTCGCGGAAGATCGGAATCGTGCTCCGTGGAGTTAGTAGATGTTGTGGTGATGGCGGTCGTGGCAGCAGTGGCGGCCGTACGCAAACGATCGCCAACGCTCGACGAGGAAGCCCCGGGGACTGGTGACAGGTAATCCTCTGCCGACCCGGCGAGGGACGTGAAGGCGTTGACCGACGTGATCGGCATTGAGCCGCGAGGGCGAGCCACCTGACGGACAGATCGGGTGACGAGATCATCAATCTCAGACGGCATGCCTGCTCGCACACGGGATGGCATCGGGACGGTGCGACCGGCAGCGGGAGCGAGCGGAATGTGTACCTGGGAGGGGTCAATACTGAGGGCGGGCCAACGACCCGTGGTCATCGCATAGAGAAGACAACCAAGACCGTCGACATCGGCGTCGGGGGCGGCTGGATCAATCGGACCGAAGAGAGCAGCATCCACCGCCAACCCGCGAAGTCGAATCTCGCCGGCCTCCGTCCACAGCAGTGCGGTGGGTCGAAGTCGCCCGTGACCGATGTCGTGTCGAGCGCAGTTGGTGAGGGTACGGGCAACTTCGGCGATGGTCTGCACGGCCACTGTGGGATCGAAGAGCCCGCCGCCAGAGAGCCTGTCCGCGAGGTGCTGGCCGTGAGCCCATTCACTGACGATGGAGGTGCGGGCCGGTTCGCCGTCGCCGCCGGGAACATCCATGACATCGAGGATCCGCAATAAACGGCGATCGTCAACCAGGGCCGCCGCGCGCGCGGCACCCAGCACCCGGTTGAGTCGAGAGTCGTCCTTGCGGATCAGCCGGATAGACACAGCACGGTCGAGAACATCATCGTGACCGCGCCACAACTCGGTTGGGAATTGTCGATAGCCGTCGAATTGCTCGGTGGGGGAATGCAGGCTGATGCGCTCGTGGAGGACGTAACGGCCGATGCGACGCTCGCCGCCTCCGTTGCCTGCGTTCTTTGTGTCGTTCACCGGCGCACCACACGTGATGTCACCATGGCGACGGCGGCAGATACCTCGCGGACCCGCAGAAGCCACGCGGCGAAGAAGAACGTGGGAACCCCGACGATGACCGCGGCCATGATGAGCACAAGGGACGTCAGTTGCGTATTGAGACCGTCACTGATGAGCAGACCCAGGGTGGCGGTGCGGGTCACGCCAGCTACCAGAACCGCGACACCTCCCGCGATGAGCAGGCGAAGCAGAACCCAGGCTGTCGCACCGGATTGCAGCGAACCGAGGCGATGCGCGAGCCACCACCACAACACGACGAAACCACACCAGTAGGCCAGGACGTATCCAAGTGCGATGCCGGCGATCTGCGGACCGCCAGCGGATGTGACGCCGAGGTCCGTCAGGAATGCGAAGAGCCACAGGACGAGGGCCAACATGATGACGGAGAAGATGACGGTGACTACGAACGGTGTTCGGGTGTCTTCCATGGCGTAGAAGCCGCGTAGGAGCACGTAAAACAACGTGAACGGCACAAGCCCGATCATGAAAATCGAGACAACGTCACCCATCACCGCCGCTTGGTCGGTGGTGGCTGCTCCGTAGCCGAACAAGAGAACGGAGACATCGGAGCCGAGAACGAACAGCATGGCTGCAATCGGAACAACCAACGCGGCGACCAGGCGCATGGCACCCGCGACGTCCTCCCCAACCTCTTTGAGTTTGCCTTCGTGGGCCAATCGACTCAAGGCGGGTAGCAGGGCGGTCACGATCGAGATCGTGATCACGCTGTGGGGGAGCATGAACACAAGGTGCGCCTTCTGATACGTCGTAATACCGGCCGCGGTCGCGCCGGAGGCTGCAGCATCGACGTTCGCTTGCGCCGCAAGGCGGGTGATGACGATGTAGGTGATCTGATTAACGAGAACCAAACCGACCGTCCAACCCGCCAGCTTGGCCGCCTTACCGAGTCCTTGCCCCTTCCAGTCGAAGCGCGGCCGCCACCGGTAACCCGCCCGACCGAGGACGGGGACCAGAATCGCCGCCTGCACAACCACACCGGCCGTCGTGCCGATCCCCAGAAGCAAGACTTGACCGGTGGTCAATGCTCCATCCGCAGCCGCCGACGTGCCCGCGACGATGATGAACAACACGAAGGTGGTGATGGCGACCACGTTGTTCGCTATCGGTGCGAACATCGGCGCCCCGAAGGTGCCTCGAGCGTTCAGGACCTGACTTAACATCGTGTAGGCCCCGTAGAAGAAGATCTGCGGAAGACACAGACGCGCGAAGGCGACGGCGAGGTCGTACTGGCTCTGCGGGTAATCCGCGGGCGTGTAGAGATCAACGATCCAGGGAGCAGCGACGACGGCGAGAATGGACAGGGCGAGCAGGACCGACCCGGTAAGTGTGATGAGACGGTCGGCGTAGGCGTTACCTCCGTCGTCGTCCTTCTCCATACGTCGAACCAGCTGCGGAATGAACACGGCATTCAGGGCGCCGCCGACCACCAGGATGTAGATGATGGTCGGCAGTGAGTTTCCGAGCGAGTACGCGTCGGAGACGAGGTAGAAGCCGAGAGCGGCGGCGAGGGCGATGTCTCGCGCAAT
>CALKMY010000177.1 GCA_938091275.1 Candidatus Nanopelagicales bacterium
GTAGGCACCTGGTTGCTGGGGAGTGCCCACGCAGATGAAGTGGACATCGGCTGCCTCACCGGCCTCGGCGAAACTGGTGGTGAAACGTAGCCGGCCGGCGTCGATGTTTCGCTTCAGCAGATCATCGAGATCCGGCTCGAAGAAGGGCACGACTCCGGCACTCAGTGAGGCCACTTTGTCGGGATCGACATCCACGCCGATGACGGTGAATCCGAGTTCTGCCATGCATGCTGCGTGGGTAGCACCGAGGTAGCCGGTGCCTATGACCGACAGCACGGGGGTAGCAGCGGGAGGTCGCTGTTGCGGCATGCCACGAGCGTAGCGAGAGCGCCTCTACTCTTGCTGCATGGCAAGTCCCTTCGTGCCGGGAACCCGAGTACGCCGACGTGCCGGCGCGTCGGCGGAGGCGGGAGCGCGCTGGAGCGTGCGTGCCGACCATATGGGCGCCCTGCGAGCCTTGGTGACCGCGGCCATCGGCACCGAGCCGGTCAGTGCCGTCGAGGTGGAAGTGGACACCTGGCGTCGCCCGCATATGGGGTGGACAGGGGACCCGGGCATCACAGGAGTGCACGAAGTTTCTCTGCGAACGAAGAAGGACGGGGTTCACGCTACTCTTGTCCTTCGCGAACCGAGCGACGCGGGGGCGGTGTTGTCCGCCATGGTGCGGATGCTGCAGCCGACGGCGTCTGGCTTCCCGGCTCCGAGTTGGTTGCCCGGGGTCCCGGCTAACGGCATGCTCGCCGAGCACGTGCGCGACGTTTTCATCGAACGCGACACCGACCCTCACGTTCGGCGCACCGATGTGTTGCTGGCTCCGACCGATGCGGTGGTCGACGACGACAACGCGGACATCGTTGTTCGCGTCGGTGCAAAGTCCTGGGGTGATCACGACGTCCTCGTGGACCCGTCGATTCACCGCCCGCACGGCCGACGTAGCGATGTCATCGGCGATGTGTGCAGCGCAGCGGAGATTCTCGACCGCTACGGCGACGGGATCACCACGACAGACGTGAAGCCTCTGCGTTCAATCTCGGCGGTGACCGATGCGTCGAGTGTGCCGCTGAATGTGCGAACACAACTTGCCGCGTGTGGCGTCGTGCTGGCCGAGTCCGCCGACGAACTCCCGGAACCCGGCGATTTTCTGGCGTGGCAGCAAGCCTCGGTGACCGGTCGCCGGAATGCACTTCGCCAGCACTCTCCGTGGCCGGCGGTGGCGCCGTGGCCGACAGTGAGCATCTTGCTGTCCTCTCATCGTTCGGACCGATTGGCGCACGCACTCTCGATGGTGCGGGCCCAGGACTACCCGAACCTTCAGGTGATCGTGGTGTTGCACGGCGACGATGACTTCGTCTCCCACCACACCCCGAATGTTCACCAGTCCCTCGCTGGGTGGAGCGGCGACCTAGTCGTCATGGGTGTCTCACCCGAGCAGACCCTGGGTCACGCTCTCGCGGCCGCGAGCACACGGGCCGAGGGAGAACTCCTAGCCAAGATGGATGACGACGACTTCTACTCGGCAACGCACATCTGGGACCTCGTTCTTGCTCGGATGTACTCCGGTGCCCAGATCGTCGGCAAAGCCCTGGACTGGATCTACCTGACCCACGCAGACACCACGGTGTTTCGTCCGACCTACCCGGCTGAGCGGTTCGCGAAGTTCGTCGCAGGCGGAACCATGCTCATCTCCGCCGGTGACCTCGCCCAGGTGGGAGGTTGGCGACCGGTACCCAAGTCCGTCGATCGGGCACTGCTCGATCGCGTGTTCGACGCGGGCGGTCTGGTGTATCGGACGCATGGCCTCGGCTACACCTACGTTCGTAGTGCGGCGGACGGTTCGGCAAACACGTCCCAGGTAAACGAGAGTCATTTCCTGACCAAGACGACGGCAACGTATCCGGGCTTGCTTCGCTCACACGCCCTGGGAACCGCGGAGTCCGCGACGTGACGACACCACTACCGAGCGTCAGCGTCGTCATGCCCGTGGTGAACGAAGAACGGCACCTGAGTGCTGCGGTGCGGCGCATACTCGACCAGGACTACCCGGGGAATCTCGAGGTAGTCCTCGCGGTGGGCCCGAGCCGTGACGACACCGCACGCGTTGCCTCCTCGCTCGCAACGGAGTTCACCCAGGTGCATGTGGTCGACAACCCGAGTGGATCCACGCCAGCGGGATTGAATGCCGCCATCGGGTCTTCGACTGGCGAGGTTGTCATCCGGGTCGACGGTCACGCCTTGATCCCGTCGGATTACGTTTCCACCGCCGTTGCGGTGTTGGAGCGCACGGGAGCGGACAACGTCGGCGGAGTGATGGCCGCAGAGGGAACGGATCCCTTCGAACAAGCGGTGGCGGCAGCAATGACGTCGCGGTTCGGTGTCGGTGGAGCGTCGTTCCACGTGGGTGGTCATGAGGGCCCTGCCTTGACCGTCTACCTCGGGTGCCTTCGCCGCACGGCACTCGAACGCGTCGGTGGATACGACGAGACGATGGATAGAGCGCAGGACTGGGAGATGAATCTGCGCATTCGCAATTCCGGAGGGATCGTGTATTTCACGCCCGACCTCACCGTGACCTACCGACCACGTAACTCGATCAAAGCTCTCGCACGTCAATATTTCGGTTACGGGCGGTGGCGCCGCGAAGTGGCTCGCCGCCACCCCGAGACACTCTCGCTGAGATATCTCGCCGCACCGGTGACCGTCGCCGCCGTTGCAGGCGGGTTAGGGGTCTGCATTGTCGGGGTAGTGACAGGACGCAGCGGCCTGGTCATCGCGGGTGTGGCCCCGGCAACGGTCTATGCCGTGGGC
>CALKMY010000178.1 GCA_938091275.1 Candidatus Nanopelagicales bacterium
GTGCTCACCTACTGTCGGCCGTCGAGGCGGCACGCTCGGGTCAGCCGTACACCGGTGGCAAGCCGTCGATGGGCTGCGGCATCAAGTGGCGTGAGCAGTAGCGGAGATCGCGAGCAATTCCGCGGTAGAGGAGACGGTCTCCCGGGGCCGGCCCTGTGCGGCGCCGTGTTCCTTTTCTTTAGCGTCGATGGCCCGCCACCCCGCGATGTCCACCGGCACGATGCCTCGATCAGCTAGTGAATCAACCACAGCCGATCCGTCCGCGGGCGTGAGCAGCCCTGCCTCACGATCTGCCAGCACCGACGCGACGGTTCCCACTGCGCACTTCTTGTTGGTGCCGATGATCCCGGTCGGTCCCCGCTTGATCCACCCCGCGACGTACACACCGGAAAGAGCTGTGTCCCCGTCCATCACTCGGCCGTCGACGTTGGGAATCACATTGTTGCCCGAGTCGAAGGGCACCTCGGGCATGGGTTCACCGCGGTAGCCGACACTTCGGACCACCAGATCCACGTCCAGATCTTCGAACTCGCCGGTTCCTTCTAAGCGCCCTTCCGAGGTCAGGTGTGTCCGCTCGAGCGTCAACCGCTCGACACGGTCACTGCCGTCGATACCGACCGGACGGGAGAAGAAACGCATGTCGATGGAACGCTTGGCATCCTGTCGGGCCGGCCGCTCAATCCACTCCCGCAGCACCCCGACATTTCTCGAGGCGACCTTGTTCCCCGCCAGCTGCCCTTCGCTCCAGTCATCGAGATCAAGATCGGCGCTTCGAACCTCCACGGATGCTTCGGCCAGCTCACCAAGCTCCTTTAACTCCTTGGTCGTGAAAGATGCCTGGACCGGACCACGCCGCCCCACCAGAACGACTCGACGAATGGGTGCGTCGCGGAGGGTGTCGAGGACGTGCCGTGGCATATCGGTCTGCGCGAGTTCATCGTCGGACTTACTCAAGACCCGCACGACGTCCACGGCGACATTCCCGACACCGATGACGGCAACGGATGACACGTTGGGCAACTGGGCATCGAAGTCGGGGCCCGAATAGTCGGGGTAGCCGGTGTACCAAGCAACGAAATCGGTCGCCGCCACGCTTCCCGCGAGGTCTTCGCCCTCGATCCCCAGACGCCGATCCGAGGATGCACCGTAGGTCAGAATCACCGCCTCGTAGCCAGACCGCAATTCCTCGATCGAGATGTCGCGACCGACCTCGACATTGCCGAAGAAGCGAATCCCGGGCTTGTCCCAGACCTGATCGAGCGTGTCGCGCACCGAGCGGATGCTGACGTGGTCCGGGGCAACGCCGTACCGGACCAACCCGAACGGCACAGGCAACTTGTCGAAGACGTCAACTTCGAGACCCTGTTGCAGCAGGGCGTCTGCCGCATACATCCCGGAGGGACCTGACCCCACGACGGCGATTTTTGATGTCACGCGTCCACCGTAGTCAACGTTCCCTCGTGTACGTCGTAAATCGCTCCTGCCACGACCACCCCTTCCGGCAAGAACGGGAATGTTCTGATCCGTGTGACATCCGACGTCAGCGCTAGGCGTTGATCCGACACCGTACGAATCTCGAGTGAACGGGAATCGATCCCCGAGGCGTCGAATATCGCTTCGTGTACGGCGGCTTCATCTCCACTGGCCATCCGGCAATCCGTGTGCGGCATCACGAGAATTCGATGGACGCCGAGAAGGTGAGTTGCAAGGACGAGCGTTCTCAACACATCCTCGGTGACGCGGGCGCCAGCATTTCGCAGAATCTTCGCGTCCCCGGCACGCATTCCCACCACGGCCAGAGGGTCGATCCGCGAGTCCATACACGTAATGATCGCTAGACCCTTGGCCGCGCGCCCCGTTCTACCCGGATCGTGGAAGGTAGATGCGAAGGCGTGGTTTGCCTCGAGGATGTCCTGAAACTCATCACGAGGGAACGATTGCTCGGTGTCGACGAGCATGAACGACTCCTCCTTCCCAACGGGCCCCGGCGTGGGTCCGCCTCAACTCGCGACATTCTGGCAGGGCATCGAGTAATCCCGGTGACGGGCTCAGGTATCGATTCGCGTTCGATCCAGTTCCCGCGCCCCCGCAATAATGAAATCTTTGCGCGGTGCTACGTGCTCCCCCATCAACAGATCAAAGACCCCCGCCGATTCGGTCCCATCGCCCACCGTCATGCGCCGCAGCGTGCGCTTCGCCGGATCCATCGTGGTCTCGCGCAATTGACCCGCATCCATCTCACCAAGTCCCTTGTACCGCTGCACGGGCTCCTTGACGCGCTTGCCTTTGGATGTGGCCGTCTTGACAATGGATTGCATCTCCTTGTCGGAGTACGAATACACCACCTCGCTTCCCTTCCCACCTTTTCCGAGGATTTCAATCCTGTGGAGCGGTGGTACGGCTGCGAAAACCCTGCCGTCCTCAAGGAGGCCCGGCAGGTATCGATGGATGAGCGTGAGCAGCAGGCAACGAATGTGTGCTCCATCGACGTCGGCATCCGACATCAAGATGATCTTGTCGTAGCGAACGCTGTCGAGGTCGAAACTTCGACCCGATCCGCCACCGATCACTTGAATAATGGCTGCGCATTCAGCGTTCTTCAACATGTCCGCAAGCGAAGCCTTCTGTACATTCAGGATCTTGCCTCGAATGGGCAACAGGGCCTGAAAGTCTGCGTCTCGAGCACTTTTCGCCGTGCCTAGTGCGCTATCACCTTCGACGATGAAGAGTTCTGTCCCTTCGGCCTCGCTGCGTCGGCAATCGACGAGCTTGGCCGGCAAAGTGGAGGTTTCCAGTGCCGATTTGCGACGCTGAGTGTCCCGATGCGCGCGCGCGGCAACTCGGGTCCGCATGGCTGCGGCAACCTTGTCGAGCACCGCACGTGCGGCAGCCTTCTCACCTCGGGGGGGCTTGGTGAACCACTGCCCCAACTCCTTGGTGACCACGTTGCCCACGATCCTGCTCACCGCGGGCGTCCCGAGAACCTCTTTCGTCTGGCCCTCGAATTGCGGCTCAGCGAGCCGGACGGTGAC
>CALKMY010000179.1 GCA_938091275.1 Candidatus Nanopelagicales bacterium
ACTCCTCCGCGTGCTCCTTCGACCGTCCCGACGTGGTCTCGCCTGTGTCCTCATGGAAATGTCGGGTTTCTTGCACCACTCGACCGCCGCCTGAGAGCACCGCGGCCTGGCGCTCGATCTCGAAACGGACGGCGCGCTCCACGCTGCGTAGCGAGTTGACGTTCTTGGTCTCCGACCGCGTTCCCCATGGTTCCCCCGATGGAGCCACGGAGACATTCACGTCGCACCGCAGCGATCCTTGATCCATCCGAACGTCGGAGACTCCCAGCGCTCGCATCAGGTCACGCAGCTCGGTGACGTAGGCCCGCGCCACCAGCGGTGCGAGTTCGCCGGCACCAACGATCGGTTTCGTCACGATTTCGATCAACGGAATTCCGGCACGGTTGTAGTCGACGAGGGAGTAGTCGGCGCCGTGGATACGTCCGGTATCACCACCCGCGTGGGTCAACTTTCCGGTGTCTTCTTCCATGTGGACGCGTTCGATCTCCACACGGAATTCCCGCGGACCATCGTCCGTTGCTACGACGACGTCGAGGTAGCCATCAACGCACAAAGGCTCGTCGTATTGGCTCACCTGATAGTCCTTCGGCATATCGGGGTAGAAGTAGTTCTTACGAGCAAACCGGCACCACGGCGCGATCGAGCAGTTCAGTGATAAGCCCATACGGATCGTCGACTCGATAGCCGACGCGTTCACCACCGGCATCGATCCAGGCAAACCCAGGCAGACCGGGCAGACATGCGTGTTGGGCTCGCCTCCGAACTCTGCCGAGCAGGAGCAGAACATCTTGGACGCGGTCCCCAATTCCACGTGCGTCTCGAGCCCGAGTACCGGCTCGAACGCAGCCAACGCGTCGTCAAACTTCATCCGTTCGATGGCTGAGGCGCTCATAGGGCAGGAGCCTCCTCGATCAGCGCGTGTCCACGCTTGTCGAGGAGCGCCTGTTCGAGGGCTGCACCCACCCGATAGAGGCGATCATCTGTTTGCGCGGGAGCCATAATCTGCAGGCCTACCGGCAGGTCGTCCTCGCGAGCCAGGCCGATGGGCAAGGACATCGCGCAATTGCCGGCGAGGTTGACCGGGATGGTGGCGATGTCGTTCAGATACATCGCCAAAGGATCATCGACTTTCTCGCCGATTTTAAAGGCGGTGGTGGGCGTGGTCGGCGAAACGAGCACATCCACCGTTTCGAACGCTGCAGCGAAATCGCGAGAAATCAATGTACGAACTTTCTGCGCTTGGCCGTAGTAGGCGTCGTAGTACCCGCTGGACAGCGCGTAGGTCCCCAGCATGATTCGGCGCTTCACTTCGGCTCCGAAGCCGACCTCACGTGTTCGGGACATGACCTCTTCGACGGACGCTTCGCCGTCATCGCCGGCGCGAAGTCCGTAGCGCATGCCGTCGAAGCGAGCGAGATTGCTCGATGCTTCCGACGGCAAGATCAAGTAGTAGGCGCCGAGGGCGTAGTCGAAGTGTGGACAGGAGACTTCGACCACCTCGGCGCCCAAATCCGTCAGCATCGCGACGGCTTGATCGAATCTTTCCCGCACACCCGGCTGATAGCCCTCTCCTGATAGCTCTCGAACGAGCCCGATGCGCATCCCGCGGATGTCACCGTTGCCCGCCCCCGCAACCACGTCGGGGACCGGCGCATTGATCGACGTGGAGTCGCGCGGGTCATATCCGGCAATCACCTCGTGCAGCAGGGCCGCATCCATGACGCTCCGGGCGCACGGGCCCGCCTGGTCCAGCGATGACGCGAGTGCGACGAGCCCGTAGCGAGACACCGCGCCGTAGGTGGGCTTCACCCCGACCGTGCCGGTCACCGATGCCGGCTGCCGGATTGATCCACCCGTATCAGTGCCAATGGCCAAGGGCGCCTCAAACGCCGCGAGGGCGGCCGCCGATCCACCGCCCGATCCCCCGGGAATGCGCTCGACATCCCACGGGTTGCGGGTCGGGCCGTAGCCGCTGTGCTCCGTCGAGGAGCCCATGGCGAACTCATCCATGTTGGTCTTACCGAGAATGACGACATCGGCTGCACGCAACCGTTCGACGATCGTCGAGTCATACGGAGGGTGCCAACCCTCCAAGATGCGAGATCCGCAGGTGGTCGGGACCCCTCGCATCGTCAGAACATCCTTCAACGCCAGCGGAACCCCGGCGAGCCGACCGAGTTCCTCACCCGCGGCACGACGACGATCCACGTCCTGCGCGGTGGCGAGGGCGGCATCGGTATCTACGTGCAAGAACGCGTGGATCGTCCCATCGACCGCCGAGATTCGATTCAGGCAGGCCTGTGTGAGTTCGACAGACGTAATGTCTCCCGCGCTCAGGGCGCTGCTCAGCGTGGCAGCATCTTGCCGAACCAGATCGGCGTCGGAGGTCACCGACATGTCAGTCCTCGTCCAGAATGCGTGGAACGCGGAAGCGGTTGTCTTCCCACGAGGGCGCTGCGGCCTGCACATCCGCACGGTCCAAACCTGGGCGGGCCACGTCT
>CALKMY010000180.1 GCA_938091275.1 Candidatus Nanopelagicales bacterium
TGGGGAACGCGGAGCCGACGGCCACCTTGATCTCTTCGGCGGTGCGCTCGCCCAGCATCAGCGAGTACTCCTTCTTGATGTACTGGATGATCGAGTTATCCAGTGCGTCTCCGCCGACGCGAACCGACAGGCTCGTGACTATGCCGCCCAGGGAGATCACCGCGACTTCGGATGTGCCACCGCCAATGTCGACGACCATGTTTCCCGTCGGCTCGTGGACCGGTAGACCCGCACCGATAGCCGCTGCCATCGGCTCTTCGATGATGAAGACCTTGCGAGCACCGGCGGCGTAGCCGGCGTCCTTAACCGCGCGCTGCTCCACGCCGGTGATGCCCGATGGAACACACACGATCAGTCGCGGCTTCGCCAAGTGGCGGCGGCGGTGAACTTTCTGAATGAAGTAGCGAAGCATCCGCTCGGTCGTGTCGAAGTCGGCGATGACGCCATCCTTGAGTGGTCGGATCGCCACAATGCTGCCCGGGGTCCGGCCGATCATCCGCTTGGCTTCTGAGCCGACGGCGAGGATGCCGCCGGAGTTGCTATTGATCGCCACCACGGAGGGCTCGTTCAGCACGATGCCGCGGCCACGCACGTAGACCAGCGTGTTCGCCGTGCCAAGGTCGACGGCCATATCGCGGCCGACGAACGAGGTGCTGGCAGCCATAACGCGACCTCTCTACGGGGAAGAAGCTTCTGGCGCCCGAAGGCGCTGGAACTCAAGGCTACCCCTGACCTGTTCGGCCCGTCGTACCTCTAGTTCCCGGAGCCTCATCTCGCGGCGTTCCACCCAGCCATCCTGGACGTCCACCGGGGCGAACCCCAAGGCCTCGGTAACCACGGCTCCGAGGTCCGCGCGGTAGTCGTGACCGTGGCTGCGGAAGTCGCCCGGGCTCATGTCGGTCGCATACAGGGTGTCGACCAGGACCTGCGCCCAGGTGACGCCAATGCGCCACTGCATATCCGGGGGCACCCCCCTGCCCTGGGCCGGCGACAGCCACCTTGGCCGGGTGTGTGCGAGGTCTGGCCGGAATCGCACGACCGGATCTCCGTCGTGTTCGAGGAACCACACGCGCGGTGTCGGGCGCTCACGGAGTACCTGCTCCATCTGCTCGGGTCTATCCAGCGTGACCGCGACGGGGTCGAACGCTCGATGAACATCGTCGTAATCGACACCCCCGGGTGTGCCGACCCACAACGCCGCGTCGATACCAAAACGATCGAGATCCACGACGCCTGCCCCAAGAGCGGCCTGTTGCACTTTCGCTCCCAGGCTCTCCCCGTACAACAGCAATCGCGGTCGCGCGGATCGTCCTGATCCCGCAGATCGCGCGGATCGCCTGTCGCACTCCGCGGCGATTGCCTCCAGCAACGCCTGTTGTGTACGGCGAGCAAGGTCGACCCGGTTCAGCGACAGGAAACTCGGCAGCAGCCCGTAACCCACGGCCACCGACGCACAGTCACCTCGGGAAAGGAGTTCGACGACGTCGACCGGGGTGGCGTTCGCGTAGCCCGTTCCGGCAGGAGCCTGGATGACGAGGTGGGAGCGGTCAAACGCACCCGTTCGGCGCAGTTCCGCCATCGCGAGATCCACGCGTTGATGCACGCTGGCGCCGGCTTCCAAGCCGACGAACACGCGAATGGGATCGGCGATGGGCTCGGCTCCGGTGACGAATCGGACGTCATCACCGGTGGTAGCGCTTCCGACGTATCGCGCGCCTTCGCGGCCCACCCCGCGCGGATCGACGAGAGATCCAGGGCCGGTCGACACCAGGGGGCTGACCGGGGGTTGGCGAAAACCAGGGTCGAGGTCACGGGCTGCATTCGCGGTGTTGGTCAGGAAGCGCCTGCGCGCGACGACGGATCCGGCAACAAGGCCCGCCACAGCGAAGCCCGCGACGCTCGCAACGCCCGCGACGCTCGATGCCCGAGCTCGGTCGCTGTCAGCGGCGGAGACGGATCGTGCGAGGCGAAGGGCAGACCATCCCACCAGCGGTGGAGCGACGACGGTCGTGGCACCGAGTCCGGCGAGGACAACGGGAAACAACGTGCGCACACGACTCGGCCACTCCATCAAGGAGGGACCAATGATGCGCACCTGTGCCTACTCGCCCAGACGTACTAACCCAATGCGGGGAAGAACAGCGCGATCTCTCGCGCAGCCGACTCCGGTGAGTCCGAGCCGTGCGTGACGTTCATCTGCGTTTCGGTCGCAAGGTCACCGCGGATCGTTCCGGGCGCCGCAGCGGCTGGGTTGGTTGCACCCATCATCGATCGCCACGACGCGATCGCTTCGGGGCCTTCGATGACCGCGGCCACCAGGGGCCCACCGGTGATGAAGTCGACGAGGTCGGCGAAGAACGGCTTGTCCTGATGTTCGCCGTAGTGCTCCTCGGCGACGGCACGCTCGAGGGTGCGCATCTCCAGGGCGACAACAGCGAAGCCTTTGCGCTCGATGCGCGAGAGGACTTCACCGACGAGTCCACGCTGAACGCCGTCGGGCTTAACGAGAACGAGGGTGCGCTCGGTCACGACTCTTCCTTCCACGGGGTGGGTGTGCCCCGGAGCCTAGTTGTCCGCACCGGTGCCATCGGACTCGGCGGCGCGCTCGGCCCGCAGTGCGTCGATTCGACTGCCGTTGCGCACCGCGAAGAACCACAAGACCACAAAGATGCCGCCGACGATCCACATGGACGGCACCCACAGACCCCAGGCGAGAACGAAACCTTGCAAGACCCACCCGACGGTGACCCCGAATGAGCGCCCGAGCGTTCCGACGCCGGCGATCAGCGCGAGCGCCAGCAGTCCGCCGATGAGCAGCGAGCGGCCCATGCCGTCGACCGCACCGGTGCCCGCGGCGACCAGCGCCGCAAGAAAGACGACGATCGCTTCGAGGACCAGGACCGTCGAGCCGAGGACGCGCATCACTCCATCCTGTCGTCGTCAGCGACATCGGGCATGTCGGACCGCCGCATCTCACGGGCGAACAAGCGCAGAACATCCCCCACCAGGACCACTGATCCGGTCACCAGAACGCCTGATCCCCCGAGATCACCGTCAGCGTCGGCGATACCCATCGCACGGTCGACGGCGTCGAGCAATTCATCCTCGACGACGACGTCCTTGCCGGAGAAATAGTTCTCCGCCACTCGCGCGAGATCGTCCGCCGGTAGCGCCCGAGGGGACGCCGGGGTCGTCACGATCAACACATCCACCACCGGCTCGAGGGCTTCAAGCACACCATGGGCGTCCTTGTCCGACAGCAGACCCACCACACCGATCAATCGGTCGAAGGTGAAGGAGTCGTGGATCGCAGCAGCCAGGGCGCGAGCGCCGTGCGGATTGTGCGCGGAGTCGACCAGCACCGTGGGGTCCAGGCGCACCGCGTGCAACCGACCCGCACTATCCGCCGACGCGAATCCCGTGCGCACGATGTCGACGTCGAGAGGCTCGTCGCCGGATCCGAGGAAGGCCTCGACCGCTGCGAGGGCGAGACACGCGTTGGATGACTGATGCTCGCCGAAGAACGGAAGAAAGACCTCGTCGTAGTCGCCGCGAAGCCCCCGCATCGAGATCAACTGTCCACCCACCGCAACGTCGCGAGAAAGCAACCCAAAGTCCTCCGCCTCGATCTTCAGCGGCACGTCGAGTTCACTCGCCCGGGTCATGACGACCGATCGCGCGTCGTCGGTTTGGCGAGAGGTGACGGCGGTGCACCCGGGAGCGATGATGCCGGCCTTCTCGCTGGCTATCTGCTCGATCGTGTCGCCGAGATACTCGGTGTGATCCATGCTGATCGGGGTGATGACCGCGACCGAAGCGGCGGCCACGGATGTCGCATCCCAGGTGCCGCCCATACCGACTTCGATGATGGCGACATCGACGGGGGCGTCGGCGAAAGCCGCGTAGGCCAGCGATGTGATCACTTCGAAGTAGGACAG
This sequence comes from Candidatus Nanopelagicales bacterium, assembly GCA_938091275.1. GTDB lineage: Bacteria > Actinomycetota > Actinomycetes > S36-B12 > S36-B12 > S36-B12. The sequence goes on from CALKMY010000180.1 coordinate 3,939, forward strand.
GGGAACACCGCCGGATTCGGTGGAGTTCTTGTCCACCAGTCGTACGTACGGCTCGATGTCGCTCCAGGTGTCTAGCAGGCGCTCGGCAGTCACCGGTTCGCCGTCGAGTCGTATCCGCTCACGGGCATCCACGAGGTGCGGCGAGGTGAACAGGCCGGTGCGAAGACCGTAGGCGCGAAGAACCGACTCGATCATGCGTGCGGTGGACGTCTTGCCGTTGGTGCCCGCGACCTGGATGACCGGGTAGGCGCGTTGCGGATCACCCAACAGTTCCATCACCGACACGATTCGCGTCAACGACGGATCGATGATCGATTCCGGCCACCGCGATTCGAGTTCGGCCCACAGTTGGGGAAGGTCCACCACGCGAGCGTAGCCAGACGCGGGTTCTCTTAGGATGAAGCATCATGTCCGATTCGACGTCATCCCTTGCTGCCTCGGCCTCGTCGACGGTGCCGGACAAGCCAACGCTTGATGGGATCGAAGCGAAATGGTCAGCGGCCTGGGAGGAGCAGGGCACGTTCGGGTTCGATCGCAGCAAGACCCGCGAACAGGTGTACTCGATCGACACTCCCCCGCCGACGGTGAGCGGGTCGTTGCACGTCGGGCACGTTTTCTCCTACACCCACACCGACTGCATGGCACGCTACAAGCGGATGCGCGGCTTCGAGGTCTTCTACCCGATGGGCTGGGACGACAACGGCCTGCCAACCGAGCGGCGCGTGCAGAACTACTACGGCGTTCGCTGCGATCCGTCGCTGCCGTACGACCCCGATTTCGAGCCGCCCGAGAAGCCAGACGCGAAGAACCAGCTACCGATCAGTCGCCGCAACTTCGTCGCGCTGTGTGAGCGCCTGACCGTTGAGGACGAGAAGGCGTTCGAGGAACTGTGGCGTCGGATGGG
>CALKMY010000181.1 GCA_938091275.1 Candidatus Nanopelagicales bacterium
ACGATCTCGATCGACATCCACCGTTCGTGCGGGTCGATGAACTCGCATCCGACGCGACGGCCCAGGACGTCGAGGTGCACGCCGACCTCGGCATGCACGCCATCACCGCCAGCCGCATCAAGCGATCGACGACTAACCCGATCCTGGTGCTCACCGCCACTGGCTCGGGTGCAGACGACATGGCCGCGGCCATCGAGGACTTCGCGCCCGACGTAAGCGTCGCGACATTCCCATCGTGGGAGACCCTCCCGCACGAACGATTGTCCCCGTCCTTCGACACGGTCGGGCGACGAACCCACGTGCTGCGCCGCATCGCCCACGCGGATCCGCAGGATCCGCTGTTGCCGCCCGTCGACGTCGTTGTGGCGTCCGTTCGGGCCGTCGTTCAGCCGATCTCGTTATCGGTGATCGAGGCAGATCCTGTTCGCGTGCGAGCCGGTGACCGCGTCGATCTGACCGCGTGCGTCGAACGCCTCGTCGGACTCGGGTATGAGCGCGTCGATCTCGTCGAGCGACGTGGACAGGTCGCGGTGCGCGGAGGCATCGTGGACGTCTTCCCGCCGAGTGAGGAGCACGCCGTCCGCATCGAGTTTTGGGGGGACGACGTCGAGGAAATCCGGCACTTCTCGGTCACCGATCAACGATCCCTCGATCTACTCGAGCATGGACTGTTGGCTCCTGCGGTGCGAGAACTGCTGCTCACCGATGGCGTGAGGATGAAGGCCAGCGAATTGGCGATCGGTGCTCCTGGGATAGCGGAGATGTGTCAGAAGATCGCCGCAGGAATCCCGGTCGAAGGCATGGAGTCCCTGACGGCACTTCTGGATACGTCCATGGTGACCCTGGTCGATCTTCTTCCCCGTGGAACTCAGATCGTCGTCAGCGAACCGGAGCGCGTCGCGGCCCGGGCGTCGGACGTGATGAGGACCGCGCAGGAGTTCCTCGAAGCGGGATGGCACAGCGCAGCCGTCGGCGCGGATGTGCCGATCGATATCGACCCCGCCGCCTACCGGACCCTGGACGAGGTGCACGACAACGCTCGAGCACGTGGAGGTCGATGGTGGACCCTCAACCCCCTGCCCTCGATAGACCCCGATGTCGACCTCGGCGCCCGCGCTCCCCGGGAGTATCGGGGCGATTCGCAACAAGCGTTCACCGACATCCGCGGGTGGCTCGGGGAAGGACGCAACGTCATCGTGACGACTGGAGGGAAAGGCCCCCTCGAGCGGCTCGGTGAGGAGATGGCCCACAGCGACATCCCGTCCAGAATTGAAGAGGAGGTGACGAGTGCGCCGGACGGGGTCGTGCACTTGGTCCGCAGCCACTGTCGCCAGGGTTTCATCCTGCCCACAGTCGCGCTGATCACCGAGGGTGATCTGCTCGGGCAACGCACGAGCGCCACCGATGGGCAGCGACTCCCGAGTCGTCGTCGCAAGACCATCGACCCGTTGACCTTGGCAACCGGGGACTTCGTCGTGCACGAACATCACGGTGTCGGTCGATACATCGAAATGGTGCGCCGCACGGTGCAGGGAGCCGAGCGTGAATACCTGATCATCGAGTACGCGCCCAGTAAGCGCGGTCAACCGGCGGATCGACTGTTCCTTCCGATGGACCAACTCGACATGATCACCCGGTACGTGGGGGGCGAATCGCCCAGCGTGCATCGTCTTGGGGGGAGCGATTGGGCGAAGACGAAGGGCAGAGCACGCAAGGCGGTCAGGGAGATCGCCGGCGAACTGGTGCGCTTGTATGCGGCCCGACAGGCGAGCACCGGCCACGCTTTCGCACCGGACACTCCCTGGCAGCGGGAGCTCGAAGACGCGTTCGTTTACGTGGAGACGCCCGATCAGTTGGCATGTATCGATGAAGTGAAAGTCGATATGCAACGCCTCACGCCGATGGATCGACTCATCTGTGGTGATGTCGGGTATGGAAAGACGGAAATCGCGGTACGCGCCGCCTTCAAGGCCGTCCAAGACGGCAAGCAGGTCGCGATCCTCGTGCCGACGACTCTCCTGGTCCAACAGCACCTCGCGACGTTCAGCGAGAGATACGCCAGTTTCCCGGTGCGGATCGCGGCGCTATCTCGCTTCACAGCGGACAAGGAACGGAGCGCGGTGCTGTCGGGCATTTCCGACGGATCGATCGACATCGTTGTCGGGACGCATCGACTGCTGACTCCGCAGGTTCGCTTCAAGGATCTGGGGCTAGTCATCGTCGATGAGGAACAGAGATTCGGAGTCGAGCACAAAGAGCACCTCAAGGCTCTGCGCGCGAACGTCGATGTGCTGTCCATGTCGGCGACGCCGATTCCGCGAACGCTCGAGATGGCGGTCACCGGTATTCGAGAAATGTCCGTGATTCAAACACCGCCGGAAGAGCGGCAACCGGTTCTGACGTACGTGGGCCCGTACGACGACAAGCAGATCGCAGCGGCGATCCGTCGGGAGTTGCTGCGCGATGGTCAGGTCTTCTTCGTTCACAATCGGGTCGAGTCCATCGAGCGAGCGGCGCGACGGGTCGAGGATCTCGTGCCAGAAGCCCGTGTCGCCATCGCGCACGGTCAGATGGCCGAGGGGCGACTCGAGCAGGTCATCGTCGATTTCTGGGACAAGAATATCGACGTTCTGGTGTGCACGACGATCGTCGAGTCGGGGATCGACATCGCGAATGCCAACACGTTGATCGTCGACCGGGCAGACACCTTCGGCCTATCTCAACTGCACCAACTTCGTGGTCGCGTGGGGCGCAGTCGCGAGAGGGCGTACGCGTATTTGCTGTACGACCCCAACAAGCCACTCACCGAAACAGCGCACGAACGTCTGGCGACGATCGCGCAACGAACGGATCTGGGATCAGGCATGCAGATTGCCCTGAAGGATCTGGAGATCCGGGGTGCGGGCAACTTGCTGGGGGGTGAGCAAAGCGGCCACATCGCCGACGTCGGCTTCGACTTGTACGTCCGTCTCGTCGGTGAGGCTCTCGCGGAGCACAAAGCCGGCGCGGGCGCGGGAGATGACGAAACACCCGAGGTCAAGGTCGAACTGCCGAT